>CAVKIR010000036.1:479-9131 GCA_963656395.1 Prevotella sp. CAG:279 | reverse complement strand
ACTCCTTTCGGATGCTTCGCAACAGTTACAAATGCAAAATCCATGAGAATCGGCTTCGCCGATGGGATTTTGCACTCCCGATTCATGTTCATACGCCCTCAGCAGCTAGTGCTTCGGGCTGTGCTGAATAGTTACGTTTTCTTTTTTATACTTAAACAGCATTCTTATAATACAGAATCAAAAGTCCCTTCAGCAGCAGATCCTCATCCAGAATAATCTTATGCCGGCACAGCGGTGTGATTACGCCGGCCAGTCCGCCGGTGGCCACCACGGTACATTCTTCGCCGAGCTCCTCATTGATTCGATCGATCAGCCCGTCCAGAGCACCGGCATTCCCATAGAGAATGCCGCTTTTCATAGAATCCACGGTATTGCTGCCGATGAGCTTCTTCGGCTTCTCCAGAGAGATATAGGGCAGCTGCGCTGCCTTGCCCGAGAGGGCATTCAGGGAGACCGCCACACCGGGCAGAATCATTTTCCCGATGTACGCCTTCTCCCGGTCGATGACGGAGACCGTCGTAGCGGTTCCCATATCGATGAGAATCTGGGGCACCGAATAGCTATGGATGCCGGCTACGGCTCCTACGATGAGGTCGCTGCCCTGCTGAGCCGGGCTGTCTACCGCCAGCTGGATGCCGGTCCTGATGCCGGGGCCTACCACCAGCATGCGGGCTCCGGTGAATTTCTCAGCCGCCTCCCGAACTGTGTTCGTCACGGAGGGAACGACGGAGGAGATGATGCCGCCTTTGATCTGTGCGGGCGTTATCTCATGCAGAACCAGCATTTCCCGGAGAATGGTCGCATATTCCAGGGAGGTGGAATCCTGCTCCGTGGAAAAGCGCTCCAGGAAGAGCAGCCGATCCTTTTGAAAGCAGCCCATGACAATATTTGTATTTCCGATATCAATGGTCAGAATCATCTGTTCCTCCTAATTCGTTGCTCAAAGGTTGGTTCGGGTGTCAATACATCCGAACTTTTGGTTACACGAATTGTTTCGTGCTTCGCATCTCCATAATTCAAGGTTAGTCTCGACTCACCAAGCCGGCCTTCAGAAGGGCGAAGCCCACCGCTCCGGTGATAAGGGTCGATGAAACCATCTCGCATACCGCATTGATTCCCACAAAGCCGCATACGAAGAGAATGATATTTTTGCCGCCGATAAGGTTCTGCATGTATTCGGTATGGACGAAGAGAACCACCAGAGCGGTCATGAAGAACAACGTGTTCAAAAATGCGGAGAAGAAGCCGGTCACAAAACAGCCAAGACGTGCGTTCGTGACGTTTTTCATACCGCGGAAGATATAGCCCAGCAGAAGACCGTCCAGAAGACGCGGTACAAAACGCTGGATAAAAGCCAATACAGGATTAATTCCGAAAAGGATGACTCCCATGGAGCTCACTCCGCCCACACCGATGCACTGTAAGAAGCTGGTCAGTCCGAATACGGCTCCCGCGGCAGCTCCGCCTGCAGGTCCGAGGGTAATGGCAGCCAGTGCGACAGGGATGACATTGAACGAGATAGCCAGAGGCCCGATGTTCAGGTATCCGAGAGGCGTATAAGCCATCAGAAGTAAGATGCCGGTCAGCAGTCCGAGAACGGTTAGCTGCCGTGTTTTGTTAGATGTTTTCATATTCAGTTTTCCTCCTTGTTATTATTCCGCTTATGCGGATACAATACAATTACGCCAAAATAATAGCATAGGAAATGGCCGGATTCAAGCAAAGAAAAAGTTCCGCCCCCTTTGTATTGAAAAAAATGCGAAATTCTCCTATAATCAAGGGGAATAATCAGGGAGGAAATGGCATGACATTTGACAATCAAACCTTAAAAGGAAAGACTGCGGTGCTGGCCGTGACCGGCAGTATCGCTGCATATAAAATCGTAAATCTGGCGCGGATGCTCCGAAAGCTCGGAGCCAATGTGCAGGTGCTGATGACGAAGAATGCGACAGAGTTCATCACGCCGCTGACCTTCGAGCAGCTCACCGGCAATAAGTGCCTGATCGACACCTTCGATCGGAATTTTCAGTACAGCGTGGAGCATGTAGCGCTGGCAAAGCAGGCAGACGTGGTATTGGTGGCGCCGGCTTCCGCCAATGTAATCGGAAAGATCGCGAACGGCATCGCGGACGATATGCTGACCACCACGGTGATGGCTTGCCCATGCAAAAAGATCATTTCCCCGGCCATGAATCACAACATGTATCACAACCCCATCGTGCAGGATAATCTCGAAAAGCTGGCTCGCTTCGGCTATGAAATCATACCGCCGGAGGCCGGCATGCTGGCCAATGGCGACAGCGGCGACGGACGGATGCCGGAGGAAAAGCTGCTGCTGGAATACATTCTGCGGGAAATCGCCTGTGAAAAGGATCTGGCATGCAAAAAGGTGCTGGTGACCGCAGGTGCGACCCGGGAGGCCATCGATCCGGTGCGCTTTATCACGAATCATTCCACCGGAAAGATGGGCTTTGCGCTGGCTCACGCAGCCATGCTTCGCGGTGCAGAGGTGACCGTGGTGGCCGGACATACCGAGGCGGAAGCACCCCTTTTGGTGAATGTGGTGCGTGTCACCTCGGCGCAGGATATGTTTGAGGCCGTGCGGGATCGGGCGGAGGAATCCGATGTGATCATCAAGGCGGCAGCCGTGGCGGACTATACGCCGGTGACGACTGCGGATCATAAGATAAAGAAGGCAGAGGACGGATTGTCCATCGCTCTTACCAGAACCCGGGACATCTTAAAGTATCTGGGCGAGCACAAGCGGGAAGGTCAGGTGCTCTGCGGCTTCGCCATGGAGACCGAGGATCTGCTCACCAATGCGAAGAAGAAGCTTACAGGCAAGAACTGCGATCTCATCTGCGCCAACAGCCTCAGAAAAGCAGGAGCAGGCTTCGGCGGAGATACGAACTGTGTGACCGTGCTGACGAAGGAGGGAGAGCGGGAGCTGCCGCTGCTTTCCAAGGAGGAGACGGCACATGAGATCTTAAATGAGATTTGTAAAAAGTTGGGATAAGGAAAATTTCATGTCATTCGTACATTTACATACCCATACAGAATACAGCCTTCTGGACGGGTCCAATAAGATAAAAGAATATGTAGCCCGGGTGAAGGAGCTGGGCATGACCGCTGCAGCCATCACTGACCACGGTGCCATGTTCGGCGTCATCGATTTCTACCGGGCCGCCCGGGCGGAGGGCATCAAGCCCATCCTCGGCTGCGAAGTCTATGTGGCTCCGGGATCCCGCTGTGACAAGGAGACCACCGGTGGTGAGGATCGGTATTACCACCTGGTGCTGCTGGCGGAGAATAACCAGGGCTATGCGAACCTGATGAAAATCGTATCCCGTGGTTATGTGGAGGGCTTCTATTATAAGCCACGGGTGGATATGGAGGTTCTTAAGGAGTTCCACGAGGGCATCATCGCCCTGTCCGCCTGCCTGGCGGGCGAAGTGCCCCGCTACATACAGAAGGGGCTCTACGATGAGGCGAAAAAATCTGCCTTGAAATATGAAGCAGTCTTCGGAAAAGGAAATTATTTCCTGGAGCTGCAGGATCACGGCATTTCCGAACAGCAGACCGTGAATCAGGCGCTGCTTCGCATGAGTAAAGAGCTTGCTATTCCACTGGTGGCCACGAATGACTGCCATTATACCTGTGCGCAGGATGTGAAGCCCCACGATATCCTGCTGTGTATCCAGACCGGCAAGAAGCTCTCGGACGAGGATCGTATGCGCTATGAGGGCGGCCAGTATTATGTAAAATCTCCCGAGGAGATGGAGTCATTGTTTCCCTATGCGAAGGAGGCTCTGGAGAATACCGGTAAAATCGCCGCGCGCTGCAATGTGGAGATCGAGTTCGGCGTCACCAAGCTGCCGAAATACGATGTGCCGGAAGGTTACACCTCCTGGGAATATCTGAACAAGCTCTGCTTCGACGGACTGGCTGAGCGTTATCCGAACGACGACGGCACCATGCGCGACCGCCTGACCTACGAGCTGGGTGTCATTCAGAAGATGGGCTACGTGGACTATTTCCTGATTGTCTGGGACTTCATTCACTACGCCAGAGAGCACGGCATCGCGGTGGGCCCGGGACGAGGCTCCGCAGCCGGCAGTATCGTTTCCTATACAATGGGGATCACGAACATCGATCCCATGCGCTATCAGCTGCTGTTCGAGCGCTTCCTGAATCCGGAGCGTGTGTCCATGCCCGATATCGACGTGGATTTCTGCTATGAACGGCGCCAGGAGGTCATCGACTATGTAGTCCGCAAATACGGCAAGGATCGGGTGGTGCAGATCGTGACCTTCGGTACGCTGGCCGCCAGAGGCGTCATCCGGGACGTGGGGCGTGTCATGGATCTGCCCTATAATTTCGTGGATTCCATCGCGAAAATGGTGCCTCAGGAGCTGAATATCACCCTGGAGAAGGCTCTGAAAATGAATCCGGAGCTTCGAAAAAGCTATGAGAATGACCCGCAGGTTCAGGAGCTCATCGACATGTCCATGCGCCTGGAGGGGCTTCCCAGACATACCTCCATGCATGCGGCGGGTGTCGTCATCAGCCAGAAGGCCGTGGACGAATACGTGCCTCTGTCGCGGGCTTCCGACGGTTCCATCACGACCCAGTTTGTCATGACTACCCTGGAGGAGCTGGGACTTCTGAAGATGGATTTCCTGGGACTGCGAACCCTGACCGTGATTCAGGACGCGTCCCGGATGGCGTCCGAGCGAACCGGACAGACCATTGACATCGATAAGATAGATTACGATGATCCGGCAGTCTATGCTTCCCTCGGAACCGGCAGGACGGACGGCGTGTTCCAGCTGGAAAGCAGCGGCATGAAGGGCTTTATGAAGGAGCTGAAGCCCAAGAGCATGGAGGACGTCATCGCCGGCATCTCCCTGTACCGACCGGGGCCGATGGACTTCATTCCCCAGTACATCAGGGGAAAGGAGCATCCGGAGAGCATCACCTATGACTGCCCGCAGCTGGAGGAGATCCTGAAGCCTACCTACGGCTGTATCGTCTACCAGGAGCAGGTCATGCAGATCGTGCAGAAGCTGGCTGGCTATACCCTGGGACGAAGCGACCTGGTGCGCCGTGCCATGTCCAAGAAAAAGGCATCCGTCATGGAAAAGGAGCGTCAGAACTTCGTCTACGGCAATGCCGAGGAGGGCGTGCCCGGCTGTATCGCAAACGGCATTCCCGAGCAGACGGCTCAGAAGATCTACGACGAGATGATTGATTTCGCCAAGTATGCCTTTAACAAGTCCCACGCTGCAGCCTATGCGGTAGTGGCCTACCAGACCGCCTGGCTGAAATACTACTACCCGGTGGAATTCATGGCGGCTCTGATGACCTCCGTGATGGACAATACCGGAAAGGTGTCGGAATACATTCTGACCTGCCGACAGATGGGCATCGACATTCTGCCGCCGGATATCAATGAGGGAGAGGCGAGATTTTCCGTATCCGACGGTTCGATTCGCTTTGCACTCTGCGCCATCAAGAGTATCGGCCGCCCGGTGGTGGAGGCCATCATCGAGGAACGCAGGAACGGAGGCCGATTTAAGAGCCTGACAGATTTTATCGAGCGCATGAACGGAAGAGATGTCAACAAGCGCGTGATGGAGAACCTGATCAAGGCGGGCGCTCTCGACAGCCTCGGCGGCAATCGTCAGCAGTATATGATGGCCTATGCGGGAATCATGGACAGTGTAAGCCAGAGCCGGAAGAATACGATGACCGGTCAGCTCTCCCTCTTCGACCTGGTGGGAGAGGAAGAAAAAGCGAGCTTTCAGACGAAGCTGCCGGAGGTAGGAGAGTATCCGAAGGAGCTTTTGCTTTCCTTTGAAAAGGATGTGATGGGGGTCTACGTCAGCGGTCATCCGCTGGAGGAATACATGGATCGCTGGAAGAAAAATATCACGGCCGTGACTGCAGATTTTGCGCTGGATGAAGAGACCGGAGCTGCGAAGGTGCACGACGGCGAGTCAGTGGTGATCGGTGGTATGATTACCGGTAAAACCATCAAATATACGAAGAATAATAAGGTCATGGCCTTCCTGCAGATCGAGGATTTGCTGGGCACGGTGGAGGTCGTCGTATTTCCGAATGTCTACGAGCGAAGCGCCGAGGTCTTGCAGGAGGATGCGAAGATCTTCGCAGTCGGGCATGCGGATGTGGGCGATGACCGAGCCGGCAAGCTTATCTGCGACCGGATTATTCCCTTTGATGTATTGCCGAAGGAGCTGTGGATTCAGTTTCCTGACCAGACAGCCTGCCTGGAACGGGAGGCAGAGCTTCTGAATCTCCTGGCCGGATACAAAGGCCGGGATCCGGTGGTGATTTACGCGGCGGCAGAGAAGCGTATCAAGCGGCTTCCGACCGGAAAGTATGTGGATGCGACCCAGGAATTGCAGGCAAAACTGGAGGAAAGCTTCGGTAAAGGAAATGTAAAACTTGTGGAGAAACGTATTGAAAATATACGGCGAATAAAGTAAAATCAGGGGTAATGGACAGATGCGAGGAGGAAATCATTATGGCAAAAGAGATTAAAACCATCGGAGTACTGACAAGCGGCGGAGACGCGCCGGGTATGAATGCGGCGGTTCGTGCCGTAGTGCGTAAAGCTCTGGTGAACGGGAAGCAGGTCAAGGGTATCCTCAAGGGTTATACAGGACTTTTGAATGAAGAAATCATCGACATGTCCGCGAATGATGTATCCAACACCATCGAGCGCGGCGGTACGATGCTGTTCACCTCCCGCTGCAAGGAATTTATGACCGAGGAGGGACAGAAGCGGGGCGCAGAGATCTGCCGGAAGCACGGTATCGACGGCATCGTCGTCATCGGCGGAGACGGATCCTTCCGGGGTGCGCAGAAGCTGGCAGCTTTGGGCATCAATACCATCGGCGTGCCGGGCACCATCGACCTGGATATCTCCTGCACCGAGTATACCATCGGCTTCGATACAGCGGTGAATACCGCGATGGAGGCCATCGACAAGGTGCGCGATACATCCACCTCCCATGAGCGCTGCAGCATCATCGAGGTCATGGGACGCAACGCAGGCTACATCGCTCTGTGGTGCGGTATCGCCAACGGTGCGGAGGACATTCTGCTTCCGGAAAATTATGACTATGACGAGCAGAAGATCATCAACAACATCATCGCAAACCGCAAGCGCGGCAAAAAGCATCACATCATCGTCAATGCGGAGGGCGTGGGTCATTCCACCAGTATGGCACGACGCATCGAGGCAGCTACCGGCATCGAGACCCGGGCGACGATTCTGGGCCACATGCAGCGAGGCGGAAGCCCCACCTGTAAGGATCGTGTCTATGCTTCCATGATGGGAGCTATGGCGGCGGATCTGCTCTGCGAGGGCAAGACGAACCGCGTGGTAGGATATCAGCACGGACGCTTCCAGGACTTCGATATCGACGAGGCACTGGCGATGGTAAAGGGCATCGACCCCTACCAGTATCAGGTGGCAAAGGATCTGTCCAAGCATTGTTAGGAGACACTTACTATATGATAACAAGTACGGCGAACCAGCAGGTAAAACTGCTGGTTCAATTGAATAAGAAGAGAAAGCTCCGGGATGAGCGGGGCATCTTCGTGGTGGAAGGATCGAAGATGTTCCGGGAGGCACCGAAGGAGCGCATCGAAAAAGTCTATTTTTCAGAGAGCTTTTATGGAAAGCACAAAGAGACGCTGACGAAGCAAATTCAGACAGACGGGCTGGAGTATGAGGTTCTGGATGGTTCTGGATGACCACGTATTCAAGGCGGCCAGCGACACCCAGACACCCCAGGGCGTGCTCTGCATCGTGCGGCAGCAGGAGAGCACGCTGGATATGCTTCTGAAGGCAGAAAAGCCACTTTTACTTTTACTTGAGAATCTGCAGGATCCCGGCAATCTGGGGACGATTCTTCGAACCGCAGAGGGTGCAGGCGTCACCGGCGTCATTTTAAGCAAGGGCTGCGTGGATCTGTACAATCCGAAGACCATCCGCTCCACCATGGGCTCCGTATACCGGGTTCCAACTCTGTATACAGAAGACCTGTGCGAGACGGTAGAGCTGTTGAAAGCCCATGGCATCCGGTCGTTCGCGGCCCATCTGAAGGGCGTGAACTACTACGATCAGGAGAATTACCGGGGCGGCACGGCCTTCCTTATAGGAAATGAGGGAAACGGGCTCACAGAAGAACTGACAGAAAAGGCAGACACGCTGATTCGCATCCCCATGGAAGGCCGGCTGGAGTCCCTGAACGCGGGTGTGGCGTCGGCGATCCTCATGTATGAGGCATACAGACAAAGAAGATAACTGGAAAATTTTTTCCACACCCCGACCTTCCGAACCTTCGTCCGTTTTACTTCAGGAGTTTCGCCTTAACAGCCGTATATTTCTTCTCCGGAATCGGCAGAACCGTGCCGCCGGTCAGCTGCAGCTCGAAGCGGCGGATCTGGGTGACGTGTTCCGGGTTGATGAGATAACTCTGATGAGAGCGAATCAGGTCATCCGGATAACGCCGTTCAATGGCTGAGAGGCTGTCCGGAGATTCAAAATCGTCGTCAATCGTATGCAGGATGGTATGCCGCCCCGAGGTCTCGATATAGAGAATGTGATCCAGGGTCAGA
>CAVKIR010000036.1:0-469 GCA_963656395.1 Prevotella sp. CAG:279 | reverse complement strand
TTTTCCGGTGAGACTCGGCATAATGAACCGGATAGATGAAGTCCCGGCTATCATAGGAGATGGCATTGGAGATGTAGCAGACCCGAATGCGCGGCTCACCGGCCTGCAGACACCAGGTCAGCTGTATTCTCTGAAGAACCTGATTCGAGCTCCCATCCGGCCAGATGGTATCGACCCGAAAGAAAGCCAGGATCTCACAGGCTTGCCGGCTTCCTACAGAGATCGGAATCAGGGTCAGGTCATGCAGGACGAACCGCAGCGAATGATTCTCCAGGGAAAAGGCCTCCGTGATAGCCTTCTTTGTGCGAAGCACCTGCTTCTCTGCGGGTCCGATCCAGAGAGCGCCCTCGTGAAAAGCGTCCAGAAAGGGCGTAATGTTATTAGAATAATATTCGTAACTGTTCAGTACCTTCGCAGTTACGAATGCAAAATCCATGAGAATCGGCTTCGCCGATGGGATTTTGCACTC
>CAVKIR010000035.1:0-9128 GCA_963656395.1 Prevotella sp. CAG:279 | reverse complement strand
GCCATCGTCAGCATCGGTAGCAAGGACATTCGGGAGATGATTCAGGAGAATCAGCCCATCGAGGTAAAGTGCCATTTCTGCAATCATGCTTACAAGTTTGATATCGAGGATTTGAAAGAGATCCTGAAGATAGCAAAGCGTTAGATGAGGAGAACCATGTTATGAGACACGGGTTTATCAGAACTGCGGCGGTGACGCCGAAGATTCAGGTGGCGGATACGTTGGGGAACGCAGCAGAGACCATCCGGCTTGCCGGGGAAGCAGCGGAGAACGGTGCGAAGATCATCGTATTTCCGGAGCTTGGCATCACCGGCTATACCTGTTCGGATTTATTTTTACAGGAGCTTCTGCTGAAAAGCGCCAGAGAAGAGCTGTTCCATATCGCGAAAGAAACGGCGGATCTGGACGCGCTGATCTTCGTAGGCCTGCCCTGGGAGAAGGACGGCAAGCTCTACAATGTGGCGGCGGCGCTCTGCGGCGGACACCTTCTCGGTCTGGTGCCGAAGGTGCACATTCCCAACTACGGAGAATTCTATGAGCTGCGTCATTTCACACCGGGAAATACGGAAGTTGAGGACGTGTGGGTGCCCGAGGAGGAGGATTACATTTCCTTTGGAACCAATCTCCTTTTCACCTGCGAGGAGCTGACCGGTTTGGCGGTGGCAGCCGAGATCTGCGAGGACGTCTGGGTTCCGAACCCGCCCAGCATCGGCCACGCCCTGGCGGGCGCGACGGTCATCGTGAACTGCTCGGCCAGCGATGAGACCACGGGTAAGAACCGCTATCGGGAGTCTCTCATAGGCGGACAGTCGGCGCGCCTTGTCTGCGGATATATCTACGCCAACGCCGGGGAGGGCGAGTCCAGCCAGGACCTGGTATTCGGCGGACACAATATCATTGCGGAAAATGGTACAATTCTGGCGGAGTCGGCCCGATTTACCAGCGAGACCATCTACGCGGAGCTGGATATCGCACGGCTGGTGGGCGAGCGCAGACGCATGACCACCTTCCGGACAGAGGTGTCGAGGCCCTATGCAGAGGTGGGCTTCCACCTGAAGAAAGAGGATACCAAGCTCTCCCGCTACGTGGATCCGGCGCCCTTTGTACCCGGCAGCGACAGCGACAGACAGCGGCGCTGCGAGGAGATCTTCGCCATTCAGTACATGGGCCTGAAGAAGCGGCTGGAGCATACCCACTGCAAGACGGCGGTGGTCGGCATCTCCGGCGGTCTGGATTCGACGTTGGCTTTGCTGGTTACGGTGAAGGCCTTTGACAGTCTGGGGCTTGAGCGCTCCGGTATCCTGGGTGTGACGATGCCCTGCTTCGGAACTACAGACCGAACCTACCGCAATGCCTGCGATATGGTGCAGAAGCTGGGAGCTACCTTGAAAGAGGTGGATATCCGGGAGGCTGTGACCATTCATTTCCGGGATATCGGACACGACCCGGAGGTTCATGACGTGACTTACGAGAATTCTCAGGCTCGGGAGCGTACAGAGGTGTTGATGAATCTGGCCAACCAGGCGGGCGGCATGGTCATCGGTACCGGCGATATGTCGGAGCTGGCCCTGGGCTGGGCTACCTATAACGGCGATCACATGTCCATGTACGGCGTCAACGCAGGCGTTCCGAAGACGCTGGTGCGTCATCTGGTGCGGTATTATGCGGATACCTGCGGGGATCAGAAGCTTTCCGAGGTGCTGCTGGATGTGCTGAATACCCCGGTGAGCCCGGAGCTGCTGCCACCGAAGGATGGGGAGATTGCTCAGAAGACAGAGGATCTGGTGGGCCCCTACGAGCTTCATGATTTTTACCTGTATTATATCCTGCGTTTCGGCTTCGAGCCGGCGAAGATTTACCGGCTTGCGCGGAAGGCCTTTGCGGGTGTCTATGATAATGCAACGATACGCAAATGGCTGAAGGTGTTCTACCGCAGATATTTTGCCCAGCAGTTTAAGCGTTCCTGCCTGCCGGACGGCCCGAAGGTAGGTTCCGTGGCAGTGTCGCCGAGAGGAGACCTGCGAATGCCCAGCGACGCTTGCTCGGCCTTGTGGCTGGCGCAGCTTGAGACCTTAGAGTAGAAGGGGAGAAAAGGACATGGCATTTAAGATTATTACGGATTCGGCAACGGATCTGCCCAAGGAGATTATTGAGAAATATCAGCTTCATGTGATTCCGACGCCGGTGACGATAGATGGAACCGATTATTTCGACGGAAAGACCATTTTCCCGGAGGACTTCTACCGGATTCAGGCTGAGGGAGCTGACATTAAGACCTACCATATCAATCAGTATATGTTCCGGGAGAACTTCGAGCCCTATGCCAAGGCCGGGGACGAGGTGCTGTATATGTGCTTCTCTACCGGTATCGCAGGCACCTTCAATGCGGCGAATCTGGCGAAGGAGGAGCTCTTAGAGGAGTATCCGGATTTCAAGCTTACCATCATCGATACCAAATGCGCTTCTCTGGGCTTTGGTCTGGCGGTGGAGAAAATCTTACGGATGCAGGAAAATGGTGCGCCGAAGGAGCTGATTATCGAGGCAGCTCAGTTCTTCTGCGACCATATGGAGCATATCGTGACAGTGGAGACCCTGGAGTATCTGTACAAGGGCGGCCGACTGAGCCGTACCTCCGCGGTGCTGGGCGGCGTGCTGGATCTGAAGCCAATCATCGAGGTCAATGACGACGGAGCGCTGGTGGCCATCGAGAAGGTGCGCGGCCGTCACAAGTCCCTGAAGCGGTGCGTGGAGCTGGTAGGTGAGCGCGGCGTGGAGCTGGATAAGCAGATCATCGGCGTGGTTCATGGAAATGATCCGGAGACCTGCGATAAGGTGGCGGATATGCTGACGGAGAAATACCATTGCAAGGGCATCATCAAGTCCTGGGTAGGCTGCGCCATCGGAGCGCATACAGGTCCGGGTATCATCGGTATCGTGTTCTTAAGCGCCGGTGAAGAGAAGTATGCGGAGTACCTGAAATAGACGTGAGAATGAACGAACGAAAAGAGAATATGTGAAGTAAACGGATGAAATAGACGGACGAAGCGAGAAAACTTCCCCCTCGCCGGGCAAACGCTATTTTCCGGCTTCTGACCGCGCGGCTTATTCGCGCCTGATCGCCAAACTCGGCCCTGAAGGGCCTCAAACAGTGGCTCCTTCAGGCGCTGCCAGCGCAGTCAAAAGCTACGGAAAATAGCGAACGCCCGGCGAGGGGGAAGTTTTCTCGCTTCTGTTGGTTAAAGATGACTAAGTGACAGAGATTTTCAAATGCAGTTCCGGATCGTTCTGGAAATCTTAAGAATTATCCAGTGTTGAACTTAAAAAAGCCTTGTTATAACTTATGGTAGACAGTAAAATGTAAGGGTATCATTTTAATGTCTATTTTAATACGTTCTGTATAGCCCGAGGCACTTGCTGCTGAGGGTGTAAGAACATGATTTGGGTGAGAAGATGAACAAAAAGAAAAATACAATCCTGGTCTGCGACGATGACAGAGAGATTGTGGATGCCATAGAGATATACCTTTCCCAGGAGGGCTACCGGATCCTGAAGGCCTACGACGGACTGCAGGCGGTGGAGATGCTGGAGCATGAGAATGTGGAGCTTCTGCTCATCGATATTATGATGCCGAAGCTGGACGGTCTCCGGGCGACCTTAAAGATCCGGGAAAAGAGCAGCATTCCGATCATCATTCTGTCGGCTAAGTCCGAGGACTCAGACAAGATCCTGGGTCTGAATATCGGCGCGGACGATTACGTGACGAAGCCGTTTAACCCGCTGGAGCTGGTGGCCCGGGTGAAGTCTCAGCTGCGTCGCTACACGAAGCTCGGCAATGCGGCGGATGAAGAAAATCAGAAGGTCTACCAGACCGGCGGCCTGATTATGAACGACGATCTGAAAGAGGTAACCGTAGACGGCGAACCCGTGAAGCTGACCCCGATTGAGTACAATATTCTGCTGCTCCTGGTCAAAAATCAGGGAAAGGTATTTTCCATCAGCCAGATCTATGAAAGCATCTGGAACGAGGATGCCATCGGTGCAGACAATACGGTGGCGGTTCATATCCGCCATATTCGGGAAAAGATCGAGATTAATGCAAAGGAGCCCCGCTACCTGAAGGTGGTATGGGGTATCGGCTATAAGGTGGAGAAGCTGTAGATGAAGCGATGGGAATATTCCGGGCTGTGGAAGGCCACGGCGCTGTTATTGAATCAGATTTGTGCGGTTGTGCTGGTGCTGTCCGTGATTGTATGCACGGTCTATGTGGGCGGCAGTGGTCTCGGATTGGCAAAAAAGGATCAGGGCTTTGAGAACACCGCTTATTATCAAAGAGAGGTGCTGGAACAGATTTATCGCTGCGTCCGGGCAGCCAGCCGCGAAAGTAAGTTTGAGAAAAACGGCGTCTATGACGGAAAGAGCCTGGTGAATATAGGGAACTATGCCGAAAATAATACCATCGAAAGCAGCGACGGGAAGGACGGTGGGTTCTATTATGAGCTGGCTGATCTGCTGAACTGGTCTTTGGAGGGCATGGAGACCGGCACACTGATAAAGATTACCTATGATGATGGTACAGTGGGATATCTTTCCAAGGGGCTGGCAAGCTATACGGATCAATCGCTGTATAATGAGGACGAGGCAGAAGCAGGCACGGTCTACAACGTGGAACAGCTGGAGGCTGTGGAGGAGCGCTATGCGCCGGCAGGCTATGACAGCATTACCGCTTACGCAGAGGCGAACAAGCTGACGACAGCAGAGCTTCAGGATCTTTATAACGAGCTGGAGAATACGCTTTCCGTTATTTACAATGACTATTATGCATATACTGAGAATCTGGAGCTCTTTAGCCCCAGTATGACGAATATGCGCTATTTTATCATTCCGAAATCTGTGGAGAAGATTTCCCAGGATGACTTCAGTAAGAAAATTTATACGAATATGAAAAGCTTCGGAAAGGAACGCTTTTCCAGCAGAGACGGCCTGTTGGATTTTATCCGCAGCACCTACGGGAATTATCTGATCTATGACAGCTCGGATATGAACTTCGAGGCGAAGAGCATGCCGATTTCCCTCAGCGATCTGAGCAGCTATGTGAAGAGTTATCCGCCGTCCGTGGAAGGAGATTATATCCTGGTGATTGCGGTAGATGCGGGATATAAGGCCAGTGACAAGCTGGCGCAGTACAAGAATCAATATGAGCAAATCGCACCGGTGGGGCGGATGGCTGTCTATGGTATTGCACTGGGGTCACTTTTTTATCTCCTGACGATGGTATATCTGACCCTGGCTTCAGGGCGCAGTACGGATGAGAAGCATGAGATTACGCTGCATCGTTTTGACCGGATGCCTTCCGAACCGGCAGCCATACTCCTGCTTGTGCCCGCGTGGGCGCTTCTGATTTTTGTATCTGTGCAGGTCTCCATTCGAAATCTGGAAATGAGGGAAGTATCTTTGATAGCCGGCAGCCTGACCTTTGTCCTGAATTTCTTATTTTTGATCGGCTATACCAGTCTGATACGGCGGATCAAGTCCCGCACCCTGTGGAAGAACAGCATTTCCTATAGGATCAGCCATGAATTTTGGAAAATGATGGAAAAACGAAAGGCAACCACGAAGGTTCTGCTTTTTTATCTGGGATTCTGGGGGCTGAATATCCTGCTTATGCGTATGGACTACATCGGTGCGGTTCTGATGATTCTTTTCAATATTGCAGTAGGCATTTTCCTGTGGAAGCAGGCGGTTCAGCGGCAGAGAATTCTGGATGGCATCAAGCGGATTTCCGCCGGCGAGACGAGTGCACAGATACCGACAGAACGAATCAGCGGCGATAACCTGGCCTTTGCGGAGGCAGTAAATGAGATGGGCAGCGGCCTTTCTTCGGCAGTGGAAAAAAGTGTCAGAGATGAGCGGCTAAAGTCCGACCTGATTACGAATGTCTCCCATGATATCAAGACTCCGCTGACCTCGATCATCAACTATGTAGAACTGCTGAAGCGGGAGGATATCCAGAATGAGCGGGCGAAGAATTATATCGCGATTCTGGAGGACAAGTCCATGCGGCTGAAGCACTTGACCGATGACCTGGTGGAGGCATCCAGAATCAGCTCCGGCAATGTAAAATTGGAGCTGACCAGGCTGAATTTCCAGGAGCTGATCCAGCAGACGAACGGGGAATTCAGCGAGAAGTTTGAAGAAAAGGGGCTTCAGGTGTACATGGATATGCCGGAGGAGCCGGTGGTCATCGTGGCCGACGGCCGCAGACTCTGGCGTGTCATCGAAAACCTGTATAATAATACAGCGAAGTATGCCATGCCGAATACCAGGGTCTATGTAGAACTGGCTGTCGTGGATCATAGGGTGCGCTTCAGCATCAAAAATATCTCTGAGCAGCCCTTAAATATCGACGCAGACGAGCTGACGGAGCGCTTTATCCGCGGCGACGTGGCCCGCAGCACCGAGGGCAGCGGACTGGGACTTTCCATCGCCCGGAATCTGACCGAGCTTCAGAAGGGCAGCTTCGAGATCTATCTGGATGGGGATCTGTTCAAGGTGACGATTATCCTTCCGGAGGCGGACAGCACAGCTGTAAATGAGACTGAGTCTCAAGAATAATAAGAAAGAGAGCTTGCAATTTGAGCAAGCTCTTTTTATAATGGAACGTAACAGGTCATAGGGCGGGTAAGTTTGGGAAAAGGTGTGATTCAAGCTTGCTTGATATCACATCTTTTTTCAAACTTGCACATCGGAGGACCCTCCGATGCTTCTGGAAAGTGCGATAGCACTTTTCAGAAGACCCGCCCGTCCGTGCCCACAACTTTCACAACCGCAGGAGGAGAAACATGGTTCAATTACTGGAAGGCGGAGCATATCTGCTGAACGGAACAGAGATCATCCCGGATACCAAGGACGCGCCCAGCGTGCTGGAGAGCCAGCTCGGCAGCGTGCCCTCCAAGGAGGAGGCCAGAAAGCAGACCATCGCCTATGGAATTCTGGAGTCACACAATACATCCGGCAACATGGACAAGCTGGAAATCAAATTCGACAAGCTCACATCCCACGATATCACCTTTGTGGGAATCATTCAGACAGCCCGGGCTTCGGGACTGGAGAAATTCCCGATTCCCTACGTGCTGACCAACTGTCATAACAGTCTATGCGCCGTAGGCGGAACCATCAACGAGGATGACCACATGTTTGGTCTGACCTGCGCGAAGAAATACGGCGGCGTCTACGTACCGCCTCATCAGGCAGTTATCCACCAGTTTGCCCGGGAGATGCTGGCAGAGGGCGGAAAGATGATTCTGGGCTCTGACAGCCACACCCGCTACGGAGCACTGGGAACCATGGCCATGGGCGAAGGCGGCCCGGAGCTGGTAAAGCAGCTGCTGAATAAGACCTACGATATCAACATGCCCGGCGTGGTAGGCGTCTACCTGACCGGCGAGCCCCAGAAGGGCGTGGGTCCCCAGGACGTGGCGCTGGCCATCATCGGCGCAGTCTTTGAGAAGGGCTATGTAAACAATAAGGTCATGGAGTTTGTAGGCGACGGCGTCGAAAGCTTAAGCGCTGACTTCCGTATCGGCATCGATGTTATGACGACGGAGACCACCTGCCTGTCCTCCATCTGGAAGACCGACGATACCATCAAAGAGTTCTACGAGATTCACGGAAGAGCCGGTGCTTACAAGGAACTGAAGCCGGGTAAGGTGGCTTACTACGACGGCATGATTTACGTGGACTTAAGCGCAGTGAAGCCGATGATCGCCATGCCCTTCCATCCAAGCAACGTCTATACCATCGAGGATGTGAAGGCAAACCTGGGTGACATCCTGCGTGACGTGGAGAAGAAGGCTCTGGTATCCTTAGGCGGAGCAGTGGATTATCATCTGACCGACAAGATCCGCGACGGCAAGCTCTACGTGGATCAGGGCATCATCGCAGGCTGCGCAGGCGGCGGCTTTGAAAATATCTGCGCGGCAGCGGACATTTTGAAGGGCGCAAGCATCGGCCCCGATGAATTTACTTTAAGCGTATACCCGGCAAGTATGCCGATTTACATGGAACTGGTGAAAAATGGAGCGGCGGCGACCCTGATGGAGACCGGCGCAGTCCTGAAGACCGCTTTCTGCGGCCCCTGCTTCGGCGCAGGCGACACCCCGTCCAACAACGGCTTCAGCATCCGCCACTCCACCCGAAACTTCCCGAACCGGGAGGGCTCCAAGCTCCAGAGCGGCCAGATCGCGTCTGTGGCGCTGATGGATGCCCGCTCCATCGCGGCCACCGCAGCCAACAAGGGTTACCTGACCGCAGCCACAGAGATGGATGTGGACTTCAGCAATCCGCGCTATTTCTTTGACAGCAAGATATACGAGAACCGCGTCTTCGACAGCAAGGGCGTGGCGGATCCCAGCGTGGAAATCAAGTTCGGCCCGAATATCAAGGACTGGCCCGCAATGCCGGCCCTGGCGGAGAACCTGATTCTGAAGGTGGTATCCGAGATTCACGATCCGGTCACCACCACCGACGAGCTGATTCCCTCCGGCGAGACATCTTCCTAT
The DNA here is from genome assembly GCA_963656395.1 of Prevotella sp. CAG:279. GTDB lineage: Bacteria > Bacillota > Clostridia > Lachnospirales > Lachnospiraceae > Laedolimicola. The sequence continues at coordinate 570 of CAVKIR010000035.1, read as the reverse complement.
CGTTCGAATCCGCTGGGTCTGGCAGAGTTCACCCTCTCCCGCAAGGATCCGGCCTATGTGGGTCTGGCAAAGGAGATTCAGAAAGCTGAGAAGGCCATCGAGGCAGGAGAATGTCCCGCAGAGGCAGTACCGGAGCTTAAGCCGGTATTCAAGAATCTGAATGCATGGTATCCGGGTGTGGATAAGACGAACGTGGGCGTCGGCAGCACCATTTTCGCAGTGAAGCCCGGCGACGGCTCCGCCAGAGAGCAGGCGGCCTCCTGCCAGAAGGTTCTGGGCGGCTGGGCGAACATCGCCAACTCCTACGCTACCAAGCGTTACCGCTCCAACCTGATCAACTGGGGTATGCTGCCCTTCCTTATCGACGAGGGCGCGCTTCCCTTCACCAAGGGCGACTTCCTCTTCATCCCGGCTATCCGCAAGGCCGTAGAGGAGAAGCAGACCGAGATTCCGGCTTACGTGAACGGTGAAAGGGATCGCGAGATCACCCTGAAGCTGGGCGGCCTGACCGATGATGAGCGTGAGATTATCCTGAAGGGCTGTCTGATCAATTATTACAGAGGTTAGTGA
>CAVKIR010000034.1:0-9157 GCA_963656395.1 Prevotella sp. CAG:279 | reverse complement strand
GATTTGAATACCTGACGGATGCACAGGCGTTAAGCCAGCTTTCTTTTTATTTTACGGCAGACGACGAGGTATTTACCCGGGGCGAGATCGAGATTGCGGCCTACGATTCCGATACGCAGGAGTTGCTGGCAGATGCAGTCTATGAGCTGAAGGATCTGGGAGCCGAGGGCTTCTGGGGCGTGGATTTTGAAAATGAGCCGGTAAGTCAGCGAATTACCGTGGTGATTACCGGGAAAAATATAGAGAAGGGACCCTTCATCTGGCTCAATACGGAGACAGAGACAGCGGGAACCTCCTACGAGAACGGGCAGGCACTGGAGAAGAATCTGATCTTCAATGCGGTCTATGAGACGCAGGTACACTATGTAAAGAAGCCGTTCCTGACGACACTGATGCTGGCCTTATTGGGCTCTATGTTCTTTCTGGTGGCCGGCGGAACAAAGAAGGATGAGAAGAGCCTGCGTTCTTCTGCCCTCCGGGAGAAGCTTACGAAGCTTTCAGAGACAGCAAAGCGACTCTTCCGGCGATATCAGAAGCTTCTGGGGCTCGGCCTCCTGCTTTTTATTACGGCACTTTTCTTTCTGTATGTATATGACGTACAGATCCGCAAAGCCATGAACAGCACCCACCGGGAAGTGGTCATGAAGGACAATAATGAGCTGTTGCGCGTGACAGCGGATACACAGGATCTGGTGCAATATTATACCACCGAGGAGAAGCAGCTGGTAGGACTCGGTATTCGGATGGATCTGGGAGAAGATTTCACCGGTGAGGGAACGATTCATGCGGAGGTCTATGATGTGACAGAGGCGGCCGCGTCCGGCGAGAATTCCGACTTATCCGATCGAGGAACTCTGCTTTGTACAGCGGATATCGATGCAGCAGGACTTTTGGACGGTCAATATATGGGATTGATTTTTGATGAATCCCAGATCGGTATTCAGGGACATACCTACGAGGTGAAGCTGCATTTTTCAGATGAGCTTCTTGACTCCGGTCTCTCTGTGATCGTGACGCCGGAGGGCTATTACGAGGAAAATGCACTCTATGTGAACGGAGTCGCAAGCGAACGGCGCCTCAGCATGAATGCCCATACGTATTTCAATCTGTTCCTGAAGAAGTATTTCTTCGGTATGTTCCTCTTTGCGGAATTTTTGTGTGCGGGCTTTTATTATCTGGTCTTTATCCGGAAGACACGGATCGAGCGGGTCTTCCTCTTCACGATTCTGTGCCTGGGCGTATTGTATAATTTCCTGATTACGCCCTATATGACGCCGGATGAATCCTACCATATCGATATGACTTACCGGAAGTCCAATACACTTCTGGGTATCGAATCGGCCGGTGAGAATAAATGCCTGAAGCGGGCGGATGACGCGGAGCTGAGCTTTACGTCCGAGCCCAGCCTGGAGAATTATAAGAACATCTACGACGGACTGTTCACGATGGTGCAGGACGACCGTCTGGTGGAGGCAGACGCCACTTCTGTGACAGATGCGCCGACGGTGGTCTACGTGCCGGCCATCCTGGGCATGAGTCTGGCGCGGCTTTTGCATCTGGGAACAGTGCCGATGCTGCTGCTCGCACGCTGGTGCAGCCTTCTCTTCTTTGCCCTGATGACGTATTTCGGCATGAAGAAGCTGCCCTTCGGAAAGATAACCCTGTTTCTGCTGGCAATTCTGCCCATGAATCTGCAGCAGTGCACCTCGTTCTCCTATGACGCGGTGATCACAGGCGTGATTTTCCTGTTTATCTGCAATTGTATCGCCCTGACCTACCGGGAGGAACCGGTGAAGCCGACAGAAATCCTGGAGATGGGCATCTTAAGCATCGTGATGATATACGGAAAGAGCGGGGTCTATCTGCCGCTGGCTCTTCTGGCGCTGCTGATTCCGGCGAGACAGTTCGGCGGCAGGGGGAGACGAAGCTTCTGCATCCTTTGTCTCTGCCTCCTGCCGGTGCTGGCTTTCCTGAATAAGAATGCAGTGGCTGTAAATTATATCGCGACCACCACCGAGGCTACGGCTACCGTGGGATCCTCCACGACCTCCGCCTATACGCTGGGCTATTTTCTGTCTCAGCCGCTGGAGCTGGTGCGTGTGCTGGCCAATACGCTGGCGGATAAGACATCCTTTTATCTGATGTCCCTGGTGGGACAGAAGATGGGCTGGGTGGAGATCGAGATATCGGAAGTGATTCCCATGCTCTTCTGGCTGCTTCTGGTGCTGTCTGCTATGCGGCAGAAGGATGAGCCCCAGTATGTGCGCATCGGTCAGAAATGGTGGATTGCCTTCGTCTGCGCGGCCTGCGCGGGTGTGATTCTGGCGGGCATGCTGCTGACCTGGACACCCCGGGATCATATCTCCATCGAGGGCGTGCAGGGACGCTACTTTATTCCCTTTATGCCGGCTCTTATGCTGCTTCTTCGGAACAGCCGCCTGACCTGGAACCGCTCCGCCGAGAAGAGTCTTCTTTATGCAGGGCTGATGGGACAGCTTCTGACCGTCATCTATCTGATTAAAGCCGTGCTGATCCTGTAGGGAGCAGCAAGGAATTTCGGGAGAATCCTATGAATAAAAAACGTGTAGCAATCAATATGACGGCCCAGCTTCTGGCCTTCGGAGTCAATATGCTTCTGGGCTTCGTGCTGGTGCCGATCATCGAGGCAATGATTCCGAATGCCTACGGCTTTACGGACATCGCGAATAAATTCGTATCGGCGGCGCAGATCGTGGTATCGGCTCTGAATACCATGGCCAGCCGCTTTATCACCATCCGCATTCATCGAAATGAACAGCAGGAGGCGGAGGAGTATTTCTCATCGGTCTTCTTTGCCAATGTGCTGATGGCGGTGGTCTTTATGCTGCCGGCTCTTTTCGTGGTTCTGTATATCGGAAGAATTTTCCAGATACCGGAGACAGCCAGTGTGACCGATATTCAGATGCTGTTTTTCTTTATCTTTCTGAATTTTCTGATCAGCATTGTGACCAGCGTATTCAGCGTGGCCTCCTACAGTAAGGATCGGCTGGAGCTGAGCTCGATTTCCACGATCCTGGGAGAGCTGACGCGTCTCGTAGTGCTGTCGGTCTGCTATCTGTGCTTCAAGCCCTATCTCTTTTATGTGGGCTGCGCATCGGTCTGCTCTACCGTGATTCAGGCTATCGCGAATCTGACCTTTACGAGAAAGCTCCTGCCGGAAATGAAGCTTCGGCTTCGGGATTTCCGCTGGAGTAAGATCTGGGAGCTGGTCTCCCTCGGAGCCTGGAATTCCGTGACCCGGCTGGGGCAGCTTTTGCTGGACGGCCTGAATACTTCCATTGCCAATATCATGGTGAGCTCCGCGGCCATGACGACGATTTCCATCTCCACTCAGATACCGGAGGTGATCTCGAACCTGATGGGAACCATCGCAGGTGTCTTCAATCCGCAGATGACGATTGCCTATGCAAAAGAGGATAAAAAGCAGCTGCTGGAAATTATTTCCAGCGCAGATCGCATCATGATTTTCATCATCAGCATCCCCATCGCCTTCCTGACCGTGTTCGGCCGCAGCTTTTTTGAACTCTGGGTGGGAAAAACGCAGAATGCTAGGGAGCTGTATATACTGGCTATGCTGAACGTGGGTACCCTCTTCGTGAGTGCCAGCATCCAGGTGCTGTATCATGTGTTCCTGATTACCAAGCGGGTGAAGCTGAATTCTCTGGTGATCGTGGGCAGCGGTGCTCTGACAGTGGCCACCGTATTTCTGCTGCTGGAGACGACGGATCTGGGGATGTACGCCATCGTGGGCGTGAGCATGGTCTACGGCATCCTGCGCAATCTGATCTTTACGCCCCTCTATGCGGCGCATTGTCTGAATGTGAAATGGCATACCTTTTACGGCGACATTTTTATGGGCCTGGTGTCCATCGCCCTGATCTGTCTGGTGGCTCTGCCCTTTGAGCTGTTCTTTACCATCGACGGCTGGGTGAAGCTCTTCGCAGCGGGTATCGCAGCCGGTATTCTTGCTTTACTGGTAAATTTCTTTGTTGTTCTGCGCGCCCCTGAGCGGCAGATGGTTCTGAACCTGATTCGCAGCAAGCTGGTAAGGAAATAAGAGGGGATGGAAATGGTAACTATCATTGTACCGGTATATAGAAGCAGAGACACCCTGGAGCGCTGTGTGGAGAGCCTGCGAAATCAGACCGAAGAGGATCTGGAGATTCTTCTGGTGGATGACGGTTCCCCGGATGGATCCGGCGAGATCTGCAAGGAGTTGGCCGGGCAGGATGCACGGATCCGTGTAATTCAAAAGGAGAACGGCGGGGTATCCTCCGCCCGGAATGCAGGCATTCGGGAAGCAAAGGGAGCTTACCTGATCTTCACAGACAGCGATGATTATGTGGAGCCGGACATGGTAGAGAAGCTGCTGCATGGAATCGGAGAGAGTGACATCGCCATCTGCGGCTTTCATCATCACTACCAGGGAAGAGATGTGATCCGGATTCCGGAGGTGCCGGGACAGAAGGGCGAGGAGAACTTTCTTGCACTCTACGGACAGGGTTTTTTAAATATGCCCTGGAACAAGCTCTACAAGCGGGAACGGGTGGGAGAGTTCGATGAGTCCTTAAGCCTGGGGGAGGATTTACTCTTTAACCTGCATTATCTGCGGAATACGGACGGCATCGCACTGGTCAGGGCTCCCCTGTGTCATTATATCCAGGATGAGAGCGGAGAGAGTCTGTCATCCCGGAAGCGGGAGGACCGTTTGAGCCTGGCTAAGCGGATCTGGCGGGAGACCGGGGATTTTTATCAGGAGCTTTCCGGTCATGCAGATAAGAGCGGCATCATCAACGCACGTCTTCTGCAGGATGTGCTGGACGATGTGGAGGCTCTGCCCTTTGACAAAGAACGCACGAAGAAGGAAAAGCTGGAAGTGATCGATCGGTATTGCCGGGATCCAGAGCTTCACGAAGCGGGAGCGGATGCGGCGCTTGAAGCGCCGGATTATCGGGTGATTCATTGCTGTATGCGAAAGGGTCTTGTGCGTCTGACCTACGCACTCTGCGAGCTGCGAGCTGTGCTGGTGCGGGCAAGGCGGACGGCCGTGAAAGGGAAGGAAGCAGAACATGACTGATCTAATATCCGTAATTATTCCTGTATACAAGGTAGAGAAATATCTCTGCCGCTGCGTGGATTCGGTGCTGGCGCAGACCTATGAGAAGCTGGAAATCATTCTGGTGGACGATGGTTCCCCGGACAACTGTCCGGCCATGTGCGATGCCTATGCCGGGCAGGATAAGCGGATTCGCGTAATCCACCAGGAAAATGCCGGGCTGTCCGGCGCACGCAACGCCGGAATCGACGCGGCCGGGGGAGAGTGGCTGGCCTTCGTGGACTCCGATGACTATCTGGCGCCGGACTTTCTGGAAGGTCTGTACCGTGCCTGTGTGGATACCGGGAGTATGCTCAGCGTCTGCCGATGGATCTACGTGCGCGGGGAAGCCATCTCCGAGCTGGGAACGGGAGCTGTGGAGACCTGTACAGGCCGGGAGATGCTGCATAGGATGTACGGGCCGGATGGATCGCGCTATGTGGTAGCCTGGAATAAGCTGTACCGAAGGGAGCTATTCGATGAAATTCGCTACCCTGTGGGGAGAATTCATGAGGACGAGGCCACGACCTATCGGATCTACGATCGGGTAGAAAAAGCCGCTGTGGTGGATTCCACAGGGTATGGATATTTTATCAACGCGGGCAGCATTACCAGAAGCTTCAGCCCCAGGAGGCTGGACTGGATCCGAGCCGTCACGGAGCGGATGGATTATTTCGAGAAAAAGGGCTATGCGGAGCTGATGGAGCCGGGCCTTCGGGATCTGGCAGACGGCAGCATCCATATTTATTTTGAAATGCAGGATCAGCAGGCGGCGACGCCGGAGGGGCAGCGCCGGATCCGGGATCTGGTGCGCCGGGGTCTGAAGCGTGTCCGAAGCTATGGAAACTTCCCGCTTCGGACGCGGATAGGTTATCGACTCTTTCTGACCTGCCCGGGACTTTATCGGAAATTATTGAATCAGGTGATGAGTGAAAGTGAAAAGCAGTAAGAGATTGAGCGTGATCGTGCCGGTCTACAATGTGGAGCGGTATCTGGAACGCTGTGTGGACAGTATTTTAAAGCAGACGGTAGAGAACCTTGAGATCCTTCTGGTGGATGACGGTTCCACGGATCGATCCGGATCCATGTGCGACGCTTACGCAAAGAAGTATGAGAATATCCGGGTGTATCATAAGCCGAACGGCGGCCTGACCTCGGCCTGGAAGGCTGGATTAGAGCTGGCGACCGGGGAGTACACGGGCTTTGTGGACAGCGATGACTGGATTGACGCGGATATGTATGAGCGGATGCTGACTCTGGCAGAGCGGGAGAATGCGGATGTGACGGTCTGCGGGCTGGTCTTTGATTTTGAAGATCCGAAGATTCCGAAGCGAAATGAGATCTCGAACTTTAAAAAGACAGTTTATGAAAGGAAGGATCTGGAAGAATTATTCCCGACGCTTCTCAATGACGGCTACTTTTTCGGGCGAACCCTGCAGCCGGCCCGGGTGACAAAGATCTTTCGAACCGATCTTCTGCGGGCAAATGTGCAATTCTGTGATGATAAGGTAGCGGTAGGGGAGGATCTGCAGATTACCTTCCCGGTGCTACTGGATACGCAGAAGCTGTGCGTGGTGCAGAATTTCTATCCCTATCACTACTGGATCAATAACAAGTCGATCACGGGACAGTATGACAGCTCTTATATCGAGAAGGTGAAGCTTTTAAGCGGACGGCTGCAGGCCATCAGCGACGCCAAGGGTGTCTATAATTTTACGGCGCAGATTCGGAATGATTTTCTGGGACTTGCAGTGCTGGCGGTAAAAAATGAGATCTACCGGAATTATAAGTCCGGGCGGCGAACAGTGGTGGCCAATGTAAAGCGGATCTGCGAGGACGCAATGGTTCGCGATGCGATCGAAAAGCATACGATGGATAAGCTGTCGGCGTCGATTCGCCTCTATCTGTGGTTGATGCGGACGGGGCATTATAACCTGTGTTATTGGCTGGTGCTGGTGTTCTTTAAGGTGAATTATTATCTCGGGCGGGAGTATAAGAGACAATAGAATATAGACAGACGAAGAGAGAGGTTTCGGACGGACGAAGCGAAATTTCGGACGGACGAAGCGAGAACCGGAGCTCTCCGCGCCGGAAGTGCATGATTTCCGGCTCCCGTTCGCGCGGCTTATTCGCGCCTGATCGTCAAACTCGGCCCTACGGGCCTCAGACAGTGGCTCCTTCAGGCGCTGCCAGTGCAAACGTACGCGACGGAAATCACGCAAATCCCGGCGCGGAGAGCTCCGGTTCTCGCTTCTGATGGTGATAGAAACTTCTTGGCTAAGGCGAGAAGTTTAGAGTAAGCGTGGGGTCGGAACCGCCACGACTTCTTAATTTATGTTTTAAGGGAGTTGTTTTGTGTATTTTCGCATGGCTACTACCGCATAAATCGCCGTCACCAGCTCCGTCACCGGCATCGCGAACCAGATGGAATCCGGGCCGCAGGCCACCGGGAGCAGCAGGATCAGGATACCGCTTATGACGAGACCCCGGGCCACCGATACGAGGAAGGCGGACTTTGGCTTCAGCAGCGCCTGGAAGTAGTAGGTGGAATAGATGTTCAGGGGCAGCAGAAGGAAGGAAATGGCGTAGCTTCGGATAATGCGGGGCGCGATTTCCAGGATCTGCTCTGTGGGGCTCATAAAGATGCGGATGTACAGGTTCGGGCAGGCGAGGCTTAGCGCTGTCCAGAAGATGCTGAAAAAGGCAGTGGCATAGAGGGAACAGCGCAGAGTCTCCCGGATGCGCCTGCCATTTCCGGCTCCGTAGTTGGTGGAGATGATGGGCTGTGCGGCCTGCCCCACGCTGTAAGCACAGCACTGGACGAAGGTGCTGATCTGGATAATGGGACCGTAGACAGCCAGGGCGTCGCTTCCCAGATAGCGCATGATCTGACGGTTGAACAGGATAGTCAGAATGCCCATGGCCACGTCGATGAAGAAGGTGGAGAAGCCGGTGACGGTGATTTCGCGGACTTTTTTTAGTACAAGTTCCGGTCTCACCAGCTTCAGGGTATTCTTCTTGGACGCGAAATGGGTCAGCATCAGCACCAGGGACAGGACGGATCCGATGGCGGTAGCCAGTCCTGCACCGAAGATTCCCATGTCAAAGGTAAAGACGAACAGATAATCGCCGAAGATGTTGAAGACGCCGCCCGCCAGCACGCCTGCGGTAGCCAGTCCCGGATTGTTATCATTTCGGAGAAAGGCGGCCAGCATCTGGTTCAGCAGAAAGGCAGGGAAGACGAAGAGCACCGGCTTTAAGTAGGTGACAGCCATGGGCAGCAGGGTCTCGTCCGCGCCGAAAAATGTGAGGATGGGCTTCTCAAATAGCAGAATGGCAGCCCAGGCCAGCAGCGCCAGAACGGCGGAAAAGCCCAAAGCCACGGTAAAGTACTCATTTTCAGAAGCCTTCTCATCCGTATGCTGTCCCCGGCGCATGGAGAACAGGACGGAGCCGCCGATGCCGGTCAGGAGTCCCAGACTGTAGATCACATTCCAGACCGGCGCCACCACAGCCAGGGCTGCCGTACCGTTCGGACCGTGATACTGGCCGACCATGGCCGTGTCTACCACGGAGTACACGGACGTAATCAGGGCGCTGCCGAAGGCAGCCGCCAGATATCGAAAGTAAATTTTCTGAATGTTATCTTTTAGCAAATCCATTTTCTAAAACCTCCATAAAACCAAAATGAATCAAGTAAAACAGGATGCTTCGTTGCGATACAATTCGTGTAACCAAAAGTTCGTGTGTTTTGACATCCGAACCAACTTTTGCATAGTAGAAAATTCCATATGACACAAAAAAAGCCGGATAAGCATCGGGCATCTCAGCCCGAGCCTTATCCAGCCAATCATTTCGCGTGAATGATTCACCCTCCGAACTCTGAGGGTATTATACAGGAATGGAGGAGAATGTCAAGTCTTTTTGTAGCATTGCACTTAAACTTTACGTAACTGGTTACTGTACAGACGCCAGCCAACATCGGAGTGACTGAGAATATCTGCATTTAGAGACTTTCGATAT
>CAVKIR010000033.1:0-9300 GCA_963656395.1 Prevotella sp. CAG:279 | reverse complement strand
GCTTATGAGTATGGGAATCAGGAGATCGAACAAGAGCATCTTCTGATGAGTCTGCTCCGGCAGGAGGACAGCCTGATCTTAAAGCTCATCGCAAAGATGGGCATCGACCAGAACCTGTTTCTGAACGGTGTGGAACAGGCCCTGAATAAGAGAGTCAAGGTTTCCGGCGGACAGCCCTATATCGGTCAGTATTTAAATAAGGCACTGGTAAGTGCTGAGGATGTAGCGAAGCAGATGGGCGATGAGTACGTCTCTGTGGAGCACCTGTTCCTGGCCATGTTGAATGACCCGAGTCCTTCCGTGAAGGAGCTTCTCCGGGAGTACGGCATTACGAAGGATCGCTTCTTGCAGGCGCTCTCTTCCGTCCGTGGCAATCAGCGGGTAACCACGGATAATCCCGAAGCTACCTACGATACTTTGAGTAAATACGGTTCTGACCTGGTGGAAAAGGCTCGGGATCAGAAGCTGGATCCGGTCATCGGACGTGACGCAGAGATTCGGAATGTAATTCGAATCCTGTCCCGTAAGACAAAGAATAATCCGGTGCTCATCGGTGAACCCGGCGTCGGCAAGACGGCCGTCGTGGAGGGTCTGGCCCAGCGTATTGTGCGGGGCGATGTACCGGAGGGCCTGAAGGACAAGAAGGTATTTTCCCTGGATATGGGCGCACTGGTGGCAGGTGCCAAATACCGCGGCGAGTTTGAGGAGCGGCTGAAGGCAGTTCTGGAGGAAGTAAGAAAGAGCGAGGGCAAGATTATCCTCTTTATCGATGAGCTGCATCTGATCGTGGGTGCAGGCAAGACGGACGGTGCCATGGACGCCGGCAATATGCTGAAGCCTATGCTGGCCCGCGGCGAGCTGCATTGCATCGGTGCGACGACTCTGGACGAATATCGCCAGTATATCGAGAAGGATCCGGCACTGGAGCGTCGTTTCCAGCCGGTTATGGTGGATGAGCCCACCGTAGAGGATACCATTTCCATTCTGCGTGGCCTAAAGGATCGCTACGAAGTGTTCCATGGTGTGAAGATCACAGACGCTGCCCTGGTGGCAGCTGCTACCCTCTCCAACCGTTATATCTCCGATCGCTTCCTGCCGGATAAGGCCATTGACCTGGTGGATGAGGCCTGTGCGCTGATTAAGACAGAGCTGGATTCCATGCCCACGGAGCTGGATGAGCTGCGGCGTAAAATCATGCAGCTGGAGATCGAGGAGGCTGCTCTGAAAAAGGAGACGGATCACCTGAGCCAGGAGCGCCTGGAGCATCTGCAAAAGGAGCTGGCGGAGCTGCGCGATCAGTTTAACACCCAGAAGGCTCAGTGGGATAATGAGAAAACTGCTGTGGAGCATCTACAGAAGCTCCGTGAGGAGATCGAGGATATCAACAAGCAGATTCTCACGGCGCAGCAGAATTACGACCTGAATAAGGCCGCTGAGCTGCAGTACGGCAAGCTGCCAGAGCTCCAGAAGGAGCTTGCAGAGGAAGAGGAGAAGATCAGCAAGAAGGATCTGTCTCTGGTTCACGAGGCTGTGACCGAGGATGAGATTTCCCGGATCGTGTCCCGGTGGACCGGTATTCCGGTGGCTAAGCTGACGGAAAGTGAGCGGAATAAGACCCTGCATCTCGATGATGAGCTGCATAAGCGTGTCGTAGGCCAGGACGAGGCTGTGACGCTGGTATCCGAGGCGATTATTCGTTCTAAGGCCGGTATCAAGGATCCGACGAAGCCCATCGGTTCCTTCCTGTTCCTCGGTCCCACCGGTGTCGGCAAGACCGAGCTTGCGAAGGCTCTGGCGGCCAGTCTCTTCGACGATGAGACCAATATGGTGCGTATCGATATGAGCGAGTACATGGAGAAGTATTCTGTGTCCCGGCTGATCGGAGCACCTCCCGGATATGTGGGTTACGAAGAAGGCGGCCAGCTGACCGAGGCCGTGCGGAGAAAGCCCTATTCTGTGGTTCTGTTTGACGAGATTGAAAAGGCTCATCCGGATGTCTTCAATGTTCTCCTACAGGTACTGGATGACGGGCGTATCACCGATTCGCAAGGACGAACCGTGGACTTTAAGAACACGATTCTGATTATGACCTCGAATATCGGTTCCTCCTATCTCTTAGACGGCATCGATGAGAACGGCAATATCAAGCCGGAAGCGCAAGCCCAGGTTATGAATGACCTGCGTGCGCATTTCCGTCCGGAGTTCCTGAACCGTCTCGACGATACCATTCTCTTCAAGCCGCTGACCAAGGGCAACATCACCCGCATCATCGATCTGCTGCTGAAGGAACTGAATGATCGTCTGGCCGACCGAGAGCTTTCCCTGGAGCTGACTGACGCTGCCAAGACCTTCATCGCTGACCACGGCTTCGACCCGGTCTACGGTGCGCGTCCGCTGAAGCGTTATGTGCAGAAGCATGTGGAGACCTTAGCTGCGAAGCTTATCTTAGGCGGTGAGATTTCCACCGGCGCGACCATCGTAATCGACGTGGAGGACGATGGTCTGACTGCGAGAGTTAAATAAATTGTAACTATTCAGAGCCATGCAAAACTGCGTTCTGCGAATGCTTGCATTCAGGCAGATAAGCAGTTTTATATGGCGAAGTAACCACATGAGCAAAAGGAAAGCCTCGCAGAGGCGATTTTGCGAATGGGGTTCTGAATAGTTACAATATTTTTATTCACCTTTTTTCAGCCACCCATAGGCAATGCTGCAGATGATCACGGACAGCAGGGAACCTGCCGCCGTAGCCAGTCCCATGGGAAGAAGGCTCATGGGGAAGAGCTTTGACATAAAGTACGCGCCCGGGACACGCACGAGCACGATGGCCAGAATATTGTGGAGGAAGGATAGCTCCGACTTACCGCAGGCGCAGAAGTAGCCGCTGAAGCTGAAATGAATGCCCGCGAACATGCAGTCAAAGATATAGCCCCGGAAATACCAGCCGCCCTGGATGACCACGGCTGTGTCCTTGGAAAACAGGCTCACCACCGGATTCGCGATAAACTGCACCAGAACCGCCATACAGAGACCAAAGCCCGTGGCGATGCATATGGCATAGCGAAGGGTCATCCGCGCCCGCTCTTCCTCTCCTGCGCCGATGTTCTGGGCGCAGAGAGCTGATACGGTGGACAGCATGGAGGAAGGCACCAGGAAGACAAAGCTGATGATTTTCTCGACGATGCCGACAGCTGCCGCATCGGTCAGACCGCGACGGTTTGCGATAATCGTTATCAAAATAAAGGATACCTGAATCAGGCCATCCTGCATAGCCACCGGAAGACCGATGCGCAAAAGCTGTCCCATGGCTGCGCCCTTTGGCTTCAAATCTGCCTTTTTTACGGACAAACCGGTATCTCGCTTCCGGATGGCAAGGAGGGCAATCAGAACGCTGACGGTCTGGGACAGGGTCGTACCCAGAGCCGCGCCCGCCGGTCCCATATGGAAGGCTCCCATAAACAGGTAGTCTAATGCGATATTCACGCCGCAGGCAATGGCGATAAAGTACATAGGGCTCTTCGAATCCCCCAGACCCCGGAAAATAGAGCTGATCACGTTATACGCAGTGATAAAAGGGATCCCTATAAAGCAGATGGTCAGATAGCGAATCGTGCCCGTTACTGCCTCCTGCGGCGTGGAAATCAGCGCCACGATGGGCTGCACCAGCGCGATCAATACGACCATCAGGAGCACGGATACCCCCAGGAACAACACAATTGTATTGCCGACGGCCTCGCCTGCCCGCCTTTTATCGTGAGCTCCCACGGCCTGGCCGATGCTGACCGTGGTTCCCATGGCCAATCCTACCAGAATCACCGTCAGCATATGCATAACCTGGCTGCCCAGGGATACCGCCGTGGTGGCTGCCGCGCCGTCAAATTGGCCGATGATAAAGAGATCGGCCATGCCGTACAGGGTCTGCAGAAAATAAGACAGCAGATAGGGAAGGGAAAAGTGTAAAATGTTGCTCAATACGCTGCCTGTATTAAAGTCTCTTGTTTTTGTCTGTACCATTTTTATCCAACCTTTATCGAAATTTCAGCCCCGTCAGCTTCCAGGCCGCATATCCGGTAAGACACCCCACCACCAGACCGCCCAGCACATCCGTGGGGAAATGTACGCCCAGGTAAATTCTGGAAAATCCGATCAGGGATGCAAGCACAAGAGCCGGAATTCCCACACTGTGGGGCATGCCGAGAAACATAACGCTGGCCACCGCAAAGGCTGCACCTGTATGACCGGAAGGGAAGGAATAGTCCATCGGCTCCCGGGCCAGCAAAATCAGATCCTCCAAAAGATGATAAGGGCGAACCCGTGCCACCCAGTTTTTTAAAAGCAGATTCACCACCAGGAATTCCAGAATCATGGATGCGGTGGCCGCCTCACCGACTCTTCGCCACTTTGGCTGCAAAAGCAGAGCCAGACAGGCTGCAATCGAGAGAAAACCGGCATTTTCCAGCGACGTGATACACCACATAAGCTTATTCTGTACCGGTCCCCGGATGCTGTTCTGCAAAAACATCAAAAGTCGATATTCCCATTCAAAAAACTTTTCCATCTTGATTTCCTCACTTTTTAATAGGGTGGCTTAATATTCGGAATGCAGCAGACTGCAAAGGAATACAGGGCCAAGCCGGCTGTGGCCGCCAGCAGAATCTGAAACCACTTTTGCTTCGCTGTATCCGGCCTTAAAGCTGCCGCATGGGACGCAAAGATCAGCACCGGAACCATATAGCGTCCCTGCGCCTGAAAATCGACAAACCAGGCATTGTAGATGAGAAGCGCGTAGGACACGAGGCCGGAAAGAAATAAAAGACCGAGCTTCACCTTTCTCTCCCTGTGCCCCCTTTCTGTGAGCACCGGGATGCAGCAGCCGGCGAGATAGACTCCATACAGAATAGCCATCAAAATATTGTACCGGTCCGGGCTTGGAAACTGCAGGCTTCCGTAGGTTCCCACAAAGGAACGGAACGCGGTCTTATGAAGACCCATGTGAAATAAGAGCTCTGAGAGTCCTACACCCTTGCCGAAAAGGTGGAAGGCCGAGCTCTGCTCTGCCGGCGATGACGCCGGATTCAGTTCGGGAATCGCGATCTGTTCCTGCATCATGCGAAGGACATCCTTTCGGTGCAGTCCATAATGCGCGAATTCCGGGATATAGCGTATCCCCAGAAATATAAAGGCAAGGCCGGCGATCCAAAGATAGCTCACAAACCGCCGCGGTTTTTCCTCCCTCGGAGCCGCCCACCAGTCCGTCATCAGCATACAGAAAGCATAGATGGCCAGTACATAAAAGTTCTGTTTCGCCAGGAAAATATTGGAGAAGAGGAAGCCCAGAAGCAACACCCTCCACCAGTCTTCCTTTTTTATACCTTCCCTGCAGAGCTTCTGCAGCATGCTGTCCGGTCCGGCCACCTGGCAAAGTACCAGTACGCCCACCGCATAGTCCATGGCATCCGAGGTACAGTAGGTATAGAGATACCAGATCTGCGGGGTCAGAAACAGCACGGCAGCCATCCATCGATTCTTTTTCAGATTACAGAAAATCAAATAAAACAGCCCTGCTGCCATCAGCACACTGAAAAACCGGACCGCATGGTCAAAGGTAAAGAAGCGGGCGATCTGTGCCGCAAGCATATAGAATAAAGTAAGCTCATTGAGCCGTGCCGTTCCAAAGACAGAATAGGCAGCCGTATCCAGCTCCCGGGCATCCGGTACAGCCCGGTGCGTCAGATAATATTGAACCGAATAGACGGCCTCGGATTCATCCGGATTCACCTGATCGGATCCCGTAAAGGCTCCGATCACGATAAGTACAAGAGCCAGAAGCCCTGCCGCATAGAGAAAGCTGTCCATGAGCAATGAAAATCGGTCGTCGTGTGCACGCCAAATCTTCCTTAGATAGAATTCTGCCGCACCCCAGAGGCAGAGAAGCAGGGGCAGCAGATACAAGGCGCCGGTCCTTGCATAGCGCCCTGCCATATACCGATAATAGCTATGGAAGGCCTCCGTAGTCAGAAGCTGGGCGTCATCACCCAAGATATAGAGTCCCAGGGAGCCGGTATCCGTCTCGTACAGTTCCACCTGTTCGTTCGGTGCAAAGGACGACAGCAGCTCCTCTCCGGATAGCTTCCCTGCGTAAAAGCCATTGATAAAAAAGGCGATATCCTTGATGCGGATTTCATCGTCCAGATTATAGTCGATGGGATCCAGACGCTTGAAGGTCTCTCCGTCCCGCCAGGCGATATCCCAGAAGAAGAAGCGAGCCTCACCGGCCTTTTTGTAGGCGTTCTTTACGCTGCCCACTCCCAGATTCTCCGTGAAGGAGGCAAAAAGCTTGCAGTGATTGCCCGCCGAATAATCCTCCTTCTCAAAATCCACACGCACCTCTGTCAGCACCACGGGCGGATAGAGAAAAAAGACGGCCAAGATCAGAACCAGCACGAACGGCTTCCACCATTTTTTCAGCCAGATTTTCATCATACGGTACTCCTTTTATTGCGCTGTATCATCTAACTGGCGCTTCAGATAGAGGCCTACTACGCCGGAAAAATTCATAATATCACGGATATACGCGAAATCCCGTCCGAAGATGCGCCGTTCCGCCGCCAGATCCTGCTCCTCCCCGGCGAAGACACCCAGCACGGAAATCCCCTCCGCTCTTAGCTTTCGCACCTCCAATGCCGTATCCTGCACGGCATAGTCTCCCGCATAGGGAGCCGGATTTTTACTGTTGGGGCGGTTCACGATAATGTCGTTGGGGCGCCCGTCACTTAGGACGATGAGAACCTTATTGTCCTCCGGCCGCTTCTTAAGGCTCGCCGCAGCCGCCCGAATAGCCAGTCCGTCCCGGTTGTTGGAGGAAGCATGAAACTCAAAGATTCGTTTGTTGGCCTCCCTCGGGTCATCGTAATCCCGATAGCGCTGCATGACGGTATAATCCCAGAAGGTACAAAAACCCATGACGCGATGAGGAATCTGTACGCTGCTTAACGCCTCGCTGATGATATAGCCCTGCAAGGCCACCAGACTCTGACGGCTTCTTTGCGATCCGCTGGCATCGATGAGCACATGCACCACGAATTCCGAACTGTCTTTTTTCAGCACCCGCTCAAAAAGCTTTTTCTCCTGCGTGCGGCCCAGCTTCCAGAGCTCCTTTGGAACAATGCTGCCGTACTCGCTTCGCACCGTCTCCCGCTCACTTCGAGCCACCAGAGAGCGGCGCAGGGTATCTGCCAGAATCTCGATATTGCGCTTTGCGACTCGGGTATGATGCCCGTAAACCCGGAGATTTTCGCTCTTCGAGCGTCTGGCATACTCCGACTGGTAGTTCTTTTTCACCATATTCGATAGAATGCCGTCGGTAAAATAGAGACTGCAGTCCGCGTGTGCGCCCCGACAGAGGCTCCGATTCAGGCGGGCCTGCTCTCCGTCGCTTAAGTAGGAGCGGCCGTAGTTCAGCTCGATATACGAATACATCTTCGCTGCAGCCTCCGCGTCTACCAATACCCGCTTCATGCGGGTCTCTTTCTTTTCTTCCGGTTCCGCCGGGACTTCTCCGGTCTGGGTCACGGCCTGATTGACCTGATTCAGCACCTGGGTCAGATCCTCTTCCTTCGCTTCCTCCTCCAGATAATCCTTCCAGTTGAATTCCTGAAGCTCCTCCATGGTCACAGCCAGAACCTTCTCCAGATCTCCGTGATTTCGTTCAAAGTAAGGATCCACTAACCAATTATAGAGAGCATCCGTCACCCGTATAATCTCCATGATATCCCTGCTGTCCTTCAGGGAAGCCAGCCTGTCCAGAGCCTGCTGCATCCGACTCTGTTCGACACCTGGCTTTCCCCTTACCACCTGCTGCATCATGCAGATCTGGATCTGCCCCAGATAGGAGGAGGCCAGCCTGGAAAAATCATAGTCCAGGAGATCCGAAAAGGCTTTTTTCCGAACCTCGGCCACACCCTTTCGCTCTCCGCAGATCTTTTCCGAGATTGCACTGTCCACCGCAAGCTGAGCCACATTTGTCAAAGCCTGCTCGTCTGCCCCGTAATAAAGCTTTTTCACCAGATAAAGGCCGAAGGCATTCCGATCGAAGTAGCGGGAAAAGGCTCCCTGCTTCACAGCATCATAGAGGGAGACCCAGGGCGACCTGGAAAAGGATACCGTATCCAGCTTGATCTGTTCTCCGTAATTGCCGCTGACTGTCCAATACAGGTTCCGGATTCGATTCTCTATCTCATATTGATTTTCGTCAAAGTATTCCTGCTCCAGCTGTTCCTCTTCCTTCATGCTGTCTCGCTTTCCCTTTTGTTAAAACAACGCACTTGCGGTCCACTCCTCGGGGATCCGGGTCATGACGATGTCACCGACGATCTCTTTTTCAAACAGATCGAAGCTCTTATTCGTGATTCCCATGGTCACCGCTGTCCGCGGTGTCAGGCCGGATCGCACGGTCTTAATCGCACCAATCATACCGCGAAGATCCAGCGGCTTCGTAGAAATTTCACTGTTCTCGGCCTTGATTTGCAGATCCAGAAACAGGCCGGCGAATGCCCGAAGTCCTTCTTCCTTCGCATCCGGAAAATTCGCCCGCAGGATCCGCATCAGGGTACTCTCCGTCAGAGCCGGGATGTCGATTACCAGAAACCGGGATACCAGTGCCTCGTTCAGCTCTCTGGTGCCTGCATAGCCGTAGTTCATGGTTCCGATAAAGCGGGCTGCCGGATGCAGCTCGATCTTATCGTAGCCCGGCACATCGATGATCCGGCGGTAATCCAGTGTCGCGTGGAGCACGGAGACCGCGTCATTTTTTGCCATGTTGATCTCGTCAAATACGCCGAAGCCGCCGTTTTCCGCACACTGGTATACGGGACCCTTTCGCAGCCGCACCTCATTGTCCACGAAGGTATCCGTTCCGATGAGGGAGCTGCTGTCCGTATTCACATTGAACGAGATATTGTAGGAGGGACGCCCGAAAATCCAGGCCAGATTCTCCGCCAGGATATTCTTTCCCGTGGCCTTTGCCCCGGAAAGCAGCACATTTTCGCCCTGTAGGATGGCAGCGATGGCCATCTCCAGAATATCTTTTCCATAGAAGGGCACCGGCGGCTCTACAACACGATTTTTTACCGTCTCCGCTACCGGATAACGGTTCCGGAATTTCTCTGCTTCCTGAATCAGAAGAGGATTCACCTTCTGCTCTTCCAAAAACTCTAATTCTTTCATCTGTCTTAATTCCTTATCTAATTGTAACTGTTCAGTACCTGACCAGTTACGTATGCAAAATCCATGAGAATCGGC
>CAVKIR010000032.1:0-9393 GCA_963656395.1 Prevotella sp. CAG:279 | reverse complement strand
CCGGAAATCATGCAGTCCTCTTTCGCTATGAGGGCAGCTGGATCCTGCAGGATAACAGCAGCAACGGCACCTATGTGAACGGTAAACGGGTGAAGGGGCAGGAGTCTTTGCGCTTCGGAGCTCAGATCACCCTCTTCGGACTTCGGATTCTTTATCTGAGCGAATGCATCGGCATCTGTGCGCTGTCCGGAAAGCTAAAGGTAGATGAAGCCTATCTGCAGCCTTATACAGCACCGAAAGCGCAGCAAGAGGAAGAGCGCGAGGAGCCGGAGAAGACGTATTTTAAGCGGGCGCCGCGAACCATCGAGAAGCTCTATACCGAGCCGGTGGAGATCGAAGCTCCGCCCGCCCTTCAGAATCAGAAAAAGCGTCCGCTCCTTCTGACCATCGGACCGGGTCTTACCATGGTGCTGCCCATGCTCTTTGGCTGCATCATGACCATCGCGGGAGCCAGCTCCCGAGGAGGAAGCAGCGGTGCCTATATGTTCACGGGCATCATCACGGCGCTTACCTCCGGTGTCTTAGGTGTATTCTGGTCTCTTACGAATCTGAAATATGCGGCCAGGGAGGCAGAGGAGCAGGAGGAGCTTCGCTATCATGCCTACGGAGCCTATCTCATCGAGATCACGGAATTTATCAAGGAAAAGTACGAGGAGAATCGGCGGATTCTTAAGACGACCTTTCATTCCGGCCGGGAATGCTGTGCCTTCGGCAGCACGGATGTGCGGCTCTGGAACCACAACGAGCGCCAGGCAGACTTCCTGACGGTGCGGATCGGTACCGGAACCCTGCCCTTTCAGGCAGAAATCTCCGTCCCAAAGGAACGATTCACCCTGTGCAAGGACGATCTGGCGGAGAAGCCGGCCATGATCCGGGAGAATTACAGGTGGCTTCACGATGTGCCCATCTGCCTCGATATCCGGGAGAAAGGTCTCCTCGGCATCGTAGGAGGCTATGGGAAACGGGGAGCCTACGAGACCGCGAAAAATATCATTGCACAGATCGCAGCAAATAATTGCTACACAGATGTGAAGCTGGTCTTCATCTTCGACGAGACGAAGAAGAGTGCGGTGAACTGGTCCTTTGCAAGATGGCTGCCCCATGTCTGGATGGAGGATAAGAAGACGCGCCTGATGGCCGGCAATAAGACAGAGCTGGGTGATGTCTGCTATGAGATGTCGAAGGTCTTCCAGGCGAGGACGGAGGAGAGCAGCCGAAAGGAGGATCCCCTGCCCCATTTTGTGATCTTCGTAGATGCCCCGGAGCTTCTGGAGGGCGAGCTTCTGGAACGCTTTGTATACAATCCGTCCCGGGAATACGGCATTTCCTCCGTGCTGCTGGCGGAAAAGTATGAGGATCTGCCGAACAGCTGTGAAAACATCATTTTAAATGACGGAAGGGAAGCACGCTTCTTCCACATCTATAACGAGGAGGAAGAGACGAAGGATCTGGTGCCGGAGACCGTGGATGACGGAGCACTTGCCGAGCTTGCAAAGCGGCTGAGCCGGGTGGAGGTTCACGAGGGACCGGGCAACGGCGAGATTCCGACGAGTCTCGACTTCATGGAGATGTACGAGGCGCGGACGCTGGAGGATCTCCATGTGCAGGAGCGCTGGCGCAAAAACCGCAATTACGAGACGATGCGGGTACCCATCGGACAGAAGGCCGGCGGCAGTCTCTGCTGTCTGGATATCCATGAGAAATATCACGGCCCCCACGGTCTGGTGGCAGGTACCACGGGATCCGGAAAGAGCGAGACCCTCCAGACCTATATTCTGTCCCTGGCAGTGAATTTCAGTCCCGACGATGTGGCATTTTTCATCATCGACTTCAAGGGCGGCGGCATGGCGAACCTCTTCGAGGGGCTTCCCCATCTGGCCGGACAGATCTCGAACCTCTCCGGGAATCAGGTGCAGCGCGCCATGATTTCCATCAAAAGTGAGAACCGAAGACGGCAGCGCCTCTTCGCGGAATACGGCGTCAACAACATCAATGCCTATACTCGGATGTATAAGAACCATCAGACCGAGCAGCCCATCCCCCATCTTCTCATCATTATCGATGAGTTTGCGGAGCTGAAGCGGGAGGAGCCGGAGTTCATGAAGGAGCTCATCAGCGTGGCGCAGGTGGGACGAAGCCTGGGCGTGCACCTGATTCTGGCGACCCAGAAGCCCGCCGGGACGGTGGACGATAATATCTGGAGCAATTCCAAGTTCCGTCTCTGCCTGCGGGTACAGGATCGGCAGGACAGCAACGATATGCTCCATAAGCCCGACGCTGCCTACATCACCCAGGCCGGCCGGGGCTATCTCCAGGTAGGAAGCGACGAGATCTATGAGCTCTTCCAATCCGGCTACAGCGGGGCGGAATACGACGAGTCGGCAGCCGGTAAGGCGGCAGCAGCCATGATTTCCCTGGCAGGAAGAGAAATCCTCTCCGGAAAGAGCCGGAAGAATCCGCTGCAGGCGAAGAAGAAGACAAAGAGTCAGCTGGAGATTCTGGTATCCTATCTGCGGGAGCAGGCTGCAGCGCAGCATTATGAGCAGAAGAGCGCCCTGTGGCTGCCGGTTCTGCCGAAAGCTCTTTGCTGGAAGGATCTGGAAAGTACGAAGGGCGGTGGAGAGGAATGGACCCTCAATACCGTGGTGGGTCTCTACGATGACCCGGCGAACCAGAAGCAGGAGGCTGTCTGCATCTCCTTCTCGGAGGGAGGACATCTGGCCGTCTGCGGCATGGTATCCACCGGAAAGAGTACCTTTTTGCAGACCCTGCTTTATGGCCTCATGAGGGGCTATACACCGGAGGAGCTGAACTTCTATATCCTGGATTACAGCAGCCGGATGCTGCTGCCCTTTGAGCATGCACCCCATACAGGCGGTGTAGCCGTCGATACGGATGTAGACAAGGTGAAGAAGCTCTTCTATATGTTGAATCAGATCCTGAAGGAGCGTAAGCTTTTATTCGGCGGCGGCAACTACAGCCAGTACCGCCAGGCGCACCGGGGCGAGAAGAAGATCCCGGCCATTCTCCTCGTGATTGACAATTATGCGAATTTCCGGGAGAAGACGGAAGGCGCCTACGATGAGATGATGACACGCATCGCCCGGGAGGGCGTAAGCTTCGGCGTCTTTCTGGTTCTCACGGGAGCCGGCTATGGGGCCTCGGAGATCCCGACACGCCTGGCCGATACCATGAAGACGGTCATCGCCCTCGAGATGAGCGACAAGTTCAAATACGGCGAGATCCTCCATACCGGCGGCATCCGCATCCTTCCGGAGAAGGATGTGAAGGGTCGCGGACTGGTAAGGATCAAAGACAGGATTCTGGAATTTCAGACAGCATTGCCGCTGGAGGCGGCGAATGCCTACGAGATGGGTGCTTCGCTCGAAGCCTTCTGCCGGGAATACGGGGAGAGCTGGAAGGGAAGCAGAGCCAGGAAGATCCCGCAGATACCGGAGAAGCCGACCCTGCAGGAATTCGCTGCTTCCGAGGAGTATCGGGAGCTGGCGGCGAAAAAGCGCTGGCTGCCTCTGGGCTATCGTTCCCTGGATGCTTCGGTCTATGCGGTGGATCTCTGGAATACCTACTGCTGCATCGTACAGGGCAGAGCCAGAAGCGGTAAGAAGAACGTACTGAAGCTCCTGCTTCATGCGGCAGCGCAGAAGCCCGAGGCAGTGACCTGTGTCATCGACCTGAAGAGTAAGCTGAAGGCTTTTGCGAATGCACCGCAGGTCAGCCGCTATCTCAGCGACGAGAAGGAGATCTATGAATTCTTCAAGGAGACCGTTCCGGTCTTCAAGGAGAGAAATCAGAAGAAGCAGGCGATCCTTCATGAGAATCCGGATGAGATGAGACTGGCGGAGACGATGAACGCTTTGCCCCAGTACTTTATCTTCATCAGTGATCTGGCATCCTTCATCGAGGCGGCCTACCGACAGACGGAGGGACAGGGAAGCATCTATGCTTACCTGGAAAATATCACGGAGAAGGGTGCAAACCACGGCTTTTACTTTATAGCAGCCTTGAATCCGGAGGAACACAGTAAGCTGCTGGGGTATCGTCTCTATAAGAATATGGTTTCCTATGAGACCGGCATCCACCTGGGCGGCAATACGGCTGCGCAGAGGCTCTTTACCATCAGCGGTATCTCCTATCAGGAGCAGAGCCGGACGGAAAAAGCCGGAACCGGCCTGGCACTGTCCGCGGAGGGCGGACAGCCGGAGAGACTGGTATTACCGCTGGCCAGAGGGGAGGGCGCAGGATGATTCTGGTAGATATCTATGTAACAGCCTTGAACGAGGAACACGAATTCCGACTGGATGAGAACCGTCCCATCGAGGAGGTAGTCGGAGAGCTTGGCAATATGCTCTTTCCCCTGCAGCAGCTCCATGAAGCAGAAGCGGGGAGCAGACTCTTGCTTTGCAGCAGGGAGGCCGGCCGGATTCTGAACAGAGGTCTTACCCTCCGGGAGGAGGGCATCGGTACCGGAAACAGGCTGCTTTTGATCTGAGATCTGACGTGAGAGGAGGAAAAATATGGAAATTTCACATCTGGAAGTCGATACCGCGCAGCTGAATGCAGACATCCGAACCATCGACGAGAGTGTCGAACAGGTGAAGAAGAGTCTGGATGAGATGACGGAGGAGCTGGCGGCATTGAATACAGCCTGGTCCGGGACAGCCCATCAGACTTTTCAAAGCGAGGTGGCACAGGATGAGGAGCTGGTGCAGGAGGTGGCAGAGGAGATGAGCCGTCTTCTGGCCTGCATGATTGCCGCCAGCAAGGAATATGTGAGCTGCGAAAAGGAAGTCCGATCCCTGGTGAACAGCATTTCGATATAGAGAGGAAGGTGAGACGATGGGACTGATGCTTGCGGATGCCGTCGTGGTGAATACCGAGCTTATGTGGGAAAAGGCACTGACGGCGGCAGAGAAGATTCAGAAGATGGAGACAGCTCTGGAGGAGCTTGAGGCCGCCGTGGGGCGGACAGGAGGGTACTGGATCGGGGAAGCCGCGAATGCGCACAGAGCTTATTTTACAGAGAAAAAACCGGAGATCGAGGAGGCATGGAAGCGTCTGAAGGAGGACGTAAGTGACCTGCAGCAGATGGCCGGAATCTATGAGACAGGAGAACGGGAGGCCGCGTCGGAGGCAGCAGATCTGCCCGGCGACGTAGTCTTTTAGGGGGAAAAAGATGGCATCAGAGTCAGAAATCAGACTGAATTATGAGGAGGCCCTGCGAAAAGCCCGGGAGATGGAGGACATTGCTTCTGAATTAAGGCAGAATGCGAACGGCGAGCTGGATCAGGCACTTGCACAGCTCTCACAGGGCTGGAAGGGCGAGGGGGCTGACGCCTATATGCAAAAAGGAGCTGCCCTGAAGGAGAGGATCCTGGAGAGTGCAAAGGATCTGGAGCATACGGCAGAAGCCGCAAAGACGATGGCAAAACGCCTGTATGACGCGGAGATGGCGGCGTACAGACTTGCGCAAATGAGAACCTATACGGATTAAGGAGGAAGAAAGATGGCACAATTTAGCGTATCCGCGGCACAGCTGCGGGCAAAGGCAGATGAACTGTCGAATCTGAACAGCAGCTACAAGACCACGGTATCGGAGCTGGAGAGCAGCGAGGGTACCCTGATGGGCATGTGGGATGGAGAAGCCAAGGACAGATTTCATACCGAATTCAATAAGGACAAGAGCCAGATGACCGCCTTCAGTGCCCTGATCGACAAATATGTGGCAGCACTGCTGGAGATCGCAGCGAAGTATGAGAAGGCCGAGGCACAGGCACTCGAGCTGGCATCCACGAGAACATATTAGGATAGGAGAGAAGGAGGAACATCATGGAAGGAATCTTAAGAGTAACACCGGAGCAGCTGGAGGCCACCTCGGGAGAATTTTCCGAAAAGGGCGCGAAAATGTCTGAGCTGACGACCCAGATGATGTCTTTGGTAGACGGACTTTCCGGTGTCTGGGAGGGCGAGGCAGCCACCACCTATATGACCCAGGGAAAGCAGCTGGAGGATGATGTCCAGAAGCTGGCGAGAATGGTACAGGAGCATGCCTCCGACTTGAGCGAGATGGCTCGTATCTATCGCGAGGCAGAGACAGCGAACCAGAGCGATGCGGCAGCACTGCCGGGAGATGTGGTCTCATAGAGTCGGATCGACAGGAAACGCTGCGGCGGATCTATGTCTGCCGCAGTGTCAGGGGAATCGGAGAAGATGAAGAAAAAGTGGTGCAAGGGCTTATGGACATTCGGAATTCTCATACTGGGAATTCTGGGCGGATGCAGCAAGGCAGGAGGTAAGACAGAGAATATGGAAGCAGTAAGCTTAACAGAGAATGAAATCGAGATTCTGGTCTCAGCAGGCTTTGATCGGGAAAGAGTGACAGACGGATGTCTTACCGCGGTGGATAAAGAGATTCTGGAGCGCAGGAAAGCGGTTCTTTCCTATCTGGAAGAAAAATACAGTGACCGGGAAGTGGAGCTTCGAAGCTGTACAAGCGGGGAGTACACCAGCTTCTTCGGGGTAGAGGAGAGCAGGCCGGATACGGAATTCGAGGTCAGAATCCGGAAGGTGGATGACCAGACGGAGATCGAAGACAATCTTTACAACCTTCTGGTACAGGAGGATTATGAAGCTTATATAAAAGAGGCTCTGGAGGATGCCGGAGAAGAGGTTTGTAAGGTCGAGGCAGAATTACAGGATTATTTCGGAGCGGACTATACGGAGCAGGTAAGCATAGAAGAGGCGGCCAAAAGACATGAGACCCTGAATGGAATGGGCTATCTGACACTGGAAGAAAATGGAAGAGATGTCGAAGCGTGTCAGGACTCCCTGGATAAGATCGAAGCGGCTCTTCTGGCAAAGGGAATCACGGGAAGCTATTATATCAGTTTCGGTGAAGATGACGCGGTATACCGGAAGCGAATCAACGTCTATTAGATAACGATGGGAGGACGAGAAAATGGGTCTGAGTAAAGAGCAATTATTATTGCTGAATGACCTGGTTTACAAGGATACCATAAGTAAATACGGCCATGACGGGACAGAGACCATCGGAGACGTGGCGCAGGCGGTTCTGCATAAAAATCTGAGCGACCAGGATCGAAAGGTCGTGGAGGCGATTCTGAACGACCCGTCACTGAAGAATATCGAGATCGTCTCCACCTATGCGAATGAAGATAAAGGGCAGAGCGCGCTCCTGCGGGATCCGGTGACGAATGAAGCCATCGTATTGTTCCAGGGCACCGGAAGCGATGAGTGGAAGGATAATTTCACAGCCGGGGCAGATGTATCATCGAAGGATCAGCAGGATGCCCTGAGCTGGTATCAGTCCCTCGATCTGGATTCCTATTCCGCGGTGACGGTGACAGGACATTCCAAGGGCGGAAATAAGGCGAAGTATGTGACGGTGATGGATAATTCCGTCGATCGCTGCGTATCCTTCGACGGACAGGGCTTTTCCGATGAATTCATAGAGGCGAACGGGGACGCCATCGCGCGAAATCAGGGTAAGATCGAAAATCATAATAAGAATTATGACTATGTGAATCTCCTCATGAATGACATCGGAACCACCACCTTTTACGAGGGCTGCGAGCTGAATAATGTCATAGAGAATCATTATGCCAGCTCCATGCTGGAATTTGACGCGGATGGCAGCTGCCATATGACAGCCGTGGACAGACCGAAGGAAATGGCGGCTCTGGATGAATTCCTGAACGGTTATCTGCGCTCCCTTTCTCCGGAGGATAAGGCGAAAATTCTGGGTATTATCGGGGATATCGCAAATGAGGCAAGCTGGTATGGGGACCTTGCGGATGATCAGAAGTCATGGCAGTTTTTGACAGAGGAGCTTCTTCGGATTGCCACCTATGGGAATAATGAGGATAGCTTTGCGAACCTTCTGGCCTATCTGATCGAGTACCAGAGGCAGAATCCGGAATTTGCGTCGCAGATCCAGAGTGTCATGGATCGTTTCGGTATGTCGGAGGTCTCCCAGTGGATCACCACCATCGAAAATGTCATGAACGAATGGTGGTTCGATTTGGCCTTTTCGGCGACCGGTGTCATTCTGAAGAACCTGCCCTCCTGGCTGGTGGATATCATTAAAAAGAAAATAAAAGAACTGACAGGTTTGGATCTGACGGATGAGGAGCTGCAGGACCTGCTGAATCTGATTTATAACGTATCCAAGCAACGAGAGACGATAAAGCTATACGAGGATGGAAAAGACATGGTAGTCCAAAGTGAGCTTCCTACGGAAAGCAGCTATATTCTGGTAAAGGGTGCAGCCCTTGCTGCAGGCATCGACGAGATAAACGGCATCGCAGATCGCCTTTCGGAATGCAGCGATCGCCTGAGTGCCATTAGCTTCGACGGTATTCTGGGCAAGGTCACCATCCAGCCCAAATTAAAGAAGCAGCGAGAGCGGATCGAGAAGTGGGAAGACGTCACCCGAAAGATGGCCTCCGTCCTGTCGGACATCCGCACCCAATACGAAACCACCGAGGCGCGCTGCGCCGAGGTGGGGTAAAGTTTCTTCTGGACAGCCGACACGAAGCGTGCTATGATAGCCCCATTATGGTAAAGACGATTTTAAGAGGAATTTTAAAGCCCCTGTCCTTCCTTCCGACCCTGGCCATGATGTACGTCATTTATGGCTTTTCGGCCCAGGACGGAACGACCTCGGGGAATTTAAGCTACAAGGTAAGTGAAATTATTGTCGAGACGGCCAATGAGGCCTTTGAGCTGCACTGGAGCGCACAGGAGGAGGCGCAGTATATTCAGAAAATCCATCATCCGGTGCGGAAGCTGGCTCATATGACCGAGTACTTTCTGCTGGC
Source organism: Prevotella sp. CAG:279 (assembly GCA_963656395.1). GTDB lineage: Bacteria > Bacillota > Clostridia > Lachnospirales > Lachnospiraceae > Laedolimicola. The sequence goes on along the minus strand of CAVKIR010000032.1, from coordinate 535 downwards.
GGTATCGGTGTCCCTTCCGCTGTATGTCTACGGCGTGCGGGGCATCTGGCTCTTACTTCTGGCCGGAGGCTTCTGTGTAGGCTTTGCGGCGCTCGATGAGTATCACCAGTCCTTTGTAGCAGGCCGCGGACCGTCCAAGCGGGACGTGGCCATCGACAGCATCGGCGTCAGCGTGGGCGTCATTCTGGTGCAGATCATCTGTTTTATCGGACGCATGACCGTGTTCCGGCCGTTGGCGAAGAAGAAAAAGAAAAAGTGAAGCACCGTAAAGTCAGTGCTTCACTTTATTTGACTGTTCATGAATTTCAATCAAATCATCAATGGCCATTTCCACATCCAGCGTATGAAAGCCGAGCCAGCAGGAGTTCATAAGTCCGGCGTCGGCAATGCGATAGATAAAGCGGCTGCTCACATTCTTGTAATAGTGCCAGTAGCGATAGAGATAACCGACCCAGTACATAACCTCGATGGAGTAGCTCGTTCCGGCTTTTTTCAGACCGCCGGTTTCATCATCTAATTCTTCAAGAATATATTC
>CAVKIR010000031.1:0-9413 GCA_963656395.1 Prevotella sp. CAG:279 | reverse complement strand
TAACCACGGTTACTTCTTAGGAGGCGAACGCTCTATCCTGCTGAGCTACAGAGACCTGCGAGTCAGTCTTGACTGACTTCATCTAAAGAGTGTAACATAAAATAAGCAAACAGACAAGTAGGAGAAATAAGATGGAACGTGAAATTGATATAAGAGAGGTCTCCGACGGAAGGCTCTACGGCCTCCGGGATATGGTGAAGGCGGACTGCGGCGGCTGCGCGGGGTGTTCCCGGTGCTGCGAGAGTATGGGAAGCACCATTATCCTAGATCCCTTCGATGTGTGGCGGTTGACTACGGGACTGGCCGTCAGCTTCGAGACGCTTCTGCAGGATAAGCTGGAGTTAAACCTGGTGGAAAGCATCATTTTGCCGAATATGAAGACGGACGGGGAGCAGGAGCGCTGCGGCTTTCTGAATGCGGAGGGGCGCTGCAGTATCCACAGGCTGCGTCCTGGCTTCTGCCGGATCTTTCCGCTGGGACGACTCTATGAGAATCATAGCTTTCGGTATTTCCTGCAGGTGCATGAATGTCCCAAAGAGCCCAAGTCCAAGGTGAAGGTGCAGAAATGGATCGATACGCCGGATCTGAAGCGCAATGAGAAATTCATCATCGACTGGCATTATTTCTTAAAAGAAATCACCGCCCGGCTCAGCGAGCAGGACGGTGAACAATATCAGAAAATGGTGGATCTCTACATTCTGAAAAGCTTCTATCAGAAGCCCTGGGAGAAGGACAGAGATTTCTATGAGCAGTTTGAGGAACGGCTGGCGGAGGCGAAGGAGATATTAAAGATCTAAATCATCCCATCCGCCCCGATCCTTCGGGGTACGATGATAACGGTTCTCCGGCTTCTTATTCCCGGTGGCCGCCTTCCTGCCATTGTAGGAGCTGTGCCGTCGTCGCGCCCGTGAGCGCCGCCGCGGCAGCTTCGGCAGATGAAGCGTGAACTGGAAGGTTCGCATCAGATGCCGGAAGAGGCGAAAGAGCAGGAAGAACAGCAGGATCACCGCGGCCACGATCAGAATCAGCCGCACATTGATCTTGATGAAATGGGTCTGCGGAACCGACTCTTCGGTTTCATCGCTGTTCGCATCTGCAGCGTCTGCAGAATCCGTCTCCTTATCAAATGTAAATTCCTGTAAATTATCCTTGGTAAGAGAGATATCTGCGGTACCGACCGGTTCTCCGTTATATGTATAGGACAGACTGGCGATCACATCGGAGTCCGTATCCTCATCCTGAAAGGTCAGCTCCGGGGAAGCGTCTGTAAAGGAGGTGCCGCTCGGAAGGATGATGTTCGCATTGCTGTCGATCTGGATCAGCGGCTTGGACTGCCCGAAGATGGCGCTTCCGATGTAGGAGGAGCCGGATACCGAGAAGTTGGTCTCATTTTCAGAGACATTGAAGGGTGTGAAATTCTCGGAAGCATAGTCCAGAAGCAAAGCCGTGTCAGAGAACAGCGGCACACCCTTCTCCCCGGTGGACTGCGTCCGCATGGTCACGACGATGAGCGTCATGCCGTTCCGCTCTGCCACTGTGACCAGAGTACCCTTGGCTACGCTGGTATTGCCGGTCTTGCCTGCGATGACGGAATCATCCAGGTACTTGGTGACATTCTTATAGGGAGCAATCATATAATGATGATTGGTCATATAGGTGATCTCGTCACGCTTGTTGGTGGGTTGCATCTGGTACTTGGCCGTTCCGGAGATGCGGAGAAAATCCTCATTCTGGATGGCAGCGCGGGTAATCAGCGCCATATCGTGGGCACTGGTGTAGTGGTTGTCGTCGTGAAGACCGTTGGCATTGGAAAAATGGGTGTGGGTGCAGCCAAGCTCCTGAGCCTTCTGGTTCATCATCTCCGCGAAGGCATCGATGGAGCCGGCGATATGCTCGGCCAGACCGTTCGCGCACTCGTTGGCGGATTCCAGCATCAGCGCATAGAGAGATTGCTCTACCGTGAGCTGTTCATCCTCAGTGGTATAGATGCTGCTGCTCCCCGCGTCGATGGAGTGAGTCGCATTATAAGAGTAAGTGACAGTCTCATCCAGGGAGCAGTTTTCCAGGGTCAGAAGCGCGGTCATAATCTTCGTGATGCTGGCCGGATAATTCTGCATATCCATATCCTTATTATAAAGGATGGCTCCGCTGGAAGCCTCCATAACGATGGCAGACTCAGCGTAGATCTGGGGACCCTGGGGCCAGCCGTCGATGGCGTTCGAATCGATATCCTTATTATAGGCAGCCTGGCGCTCGGCCTCCAGCTGTTCTGCGGCCGCCTTTTCTGCAGCGATCTGCTTGGCGGATTTCTTGCTTGACTTTTTCGCGGCCTCCGCGGAAACGGATCCAAAGCACAGAGATCCTACGAGAGAAAGGGTCAGTAGACCCGTAAAAAACCGCAATCTATGTGAAAATTTCATGTGTAAAGTACTCCTGAAATAAAATTATTCGGCATGGCTCTAAGAAAATGCCGATTTCATCAACATTTCCTTAAGTATAGGCCATTTCCCACATGGGTGCAAGGACTTCGTCGAAAAGACTTAAGAAAGATAAGGAAAACCTTTGACGAACGGTTGACAAAGTCTGCAAAGACGGGGTATACTAGCGTTTGACTGATAAATGAAATAACGTAACTATTCAGGACAGCCCGAAGCACTTGCTGCTGAGGTTCTACGCGCTGCTTCGGTCGGAGCTGAACAGACATCCACTGGATGTCTAGCTCCGTATGAACATGATTCAGGAGTGCAAAATCCCATCGGCGAAGCCGATTCTCATGGATTTTGCATTCGTAACTGGTCAGGTACTGAACAGTTACGAAATATATTTGTTATGGAATAAACAAATCTTGAAATGAGGGAGCCGGTATTATAAAATAGGAGACAGACAGCGGCCGTGGGAGAGCGGCTGCGGCAGCAGAAAGAGAGAGAGCTATGGGTAAGATCAATCGACAGGCGCTCTTCGTGGAAGAATCGGAGGGCTTCCGGATACCGCTGGAGCCGAAGGCGGGAGAGCGCGTAAAGCTTCGTTTTCGAACAGCGAAGGATAATGTAGAAGCAGTATATTTTATCAGCGGCGAGGAGCGGGAACCGATGACAAAGGTCTGTTCCAGAGGACGCTTTGACTATTACGAGATTGAGATTGAGGCAGGAACTGATACGATCTACTATTATTTTGAAATCCGTTCCGATGAGGAGCGGCTTTTTTATAATAAGCTGAGTGTCACGGATAACCTGCAGGACAGCTATGCCTTCCGGATCATACCGGGCTTCGCGACGCCGGACTGGGCCAAGGGCGCAGTCATGTATCAGATCTACGTGGATCGCTTCTGCAATGGTGATCCGACGAATGACGTGCTGACGGGAGAGTACAGCTACATCCATAAGCAGGTGGAGCAGGTAAAGGACTGGAGTGAGCCGCCCGAGGGCATGGACGTGCGCCGTTTCTACGGCGGTGATCTGCAGGGCGTCTTGGATAAGCTGGATTATCTGCAGGATCTGGGCGTCGAGGTCATCTACATGAACCCCATCTTCGTCTCCCCGTCGAATCACAAGTACGACTGTCAGGACTACGACTATATCGATCCCCACTATACAGTGATCAAGGAGGACGGCGGCGACCTGCTTCCGCCCGGGGAGCTCGATAATACAAAGGCCACCAGGTACATCAAGCGCGTGGTCAGCAAGGAGAATCTGGAGGCCAGCAACGAGTTCTTCATCCATTTCGTGGAAGAGGTGCATAAGCGGGGAATGCGGGTGCTTTTAGACGGCGTCTTCAACCACTGCGGATCCTTCAATAAATGGCTTGACCGGGAGCGGATCTACGAGGGCGACGGCGATTACGAAAAGGGCGCCTACGTCTCCGAGGACAGTCCGTACCGGAATTTCTTCAAATTCAATAACACCCACGAGTGGCCGTATAATCATTATTACGATGGCTGGTGGGGGCACGATACCCTGCCGAAGCTGAGCTACGAGACATCCCAGGAGCTCTATGATTATATCATGGGCATCGCGAGAAAATGGGTCTCTCCGCCCTACAATGCGGACGGCTGGCGCCTCGATGTCGCCGCGGACCTGGGACTTTCCGCTGATTTTAATCACAAATTCTGGCAGGATTTCCGGAAAAATGTGAAGGAGGCCAATCCGAATGCCGTCATCTACGCGGAGCACTACGGCGACGCGTCCAAGTGGCTGGCGGGCGGCGAATGGGATTCCATCATGAATTACGACACCTTCATGGAGCCCATCACCTGGTATCTGACCGGCATGGAGAAGCACAGCGACGGCTGCGAGCCGGAGCTTCTGAACAATGCAGAGGTCTTCATCGACACCCTGCGGGTGAAATCCTGTGCCTTTACCGGCCAGTCCTATCTCATCGCCATGAATCAGCTGTCGAACCACGACCATTCCCGTTTCCTGACCCGCACGAACCACAAGGTGGGTCGTGTGGATGAGCTGGGCAGCGAGGCGGCCGAGGAGGGTGTCTCCAAGGCAGTCTTTCGCGAGGCCGTGGCTCTGATGATGACCTGGCACGGCGCACCGACCATCTACTACGGGGATGAGGCGGGCGTCTGCGGTTTCACCGATCCGGACAGCCGGAGAACCTATCCCTGGGGGCATGAGGATCAGGATTTGATCCGCTATCACAAGGAGCTGATCCGCATTCGCAAGGAGAATCCGGCCTGTCGCCGGGGCAGCGGTATGCCGCTGTACGCCAAGGGCGGACATTTCGCCTTCGGCCGTTTCCTGGGGGAGAATCATACCGTGACCGTGCTGAATAATACCGAGAAGGCCGAGCGTCTGACGATTCCGGTCTGGCGGATCGAGGTTCCGGACGGCGAGCTCTTTGCCCGGGAGGTGCTTTCCATGGAGGAGGACTTCAGCCTAGAGAGAGCCCACTATCTGGTAAGTAACGGTGAAATAGAGATCTACATGCCGCCCTATTCCGCAGCTGTGCTGAGCCATAGCGGGGAAGAGAAGGTACTGAACAGTTACGATGTAACGTAAACAGGAGGAAAAGAAGATGTATCCAAGCCTTGAGGAAGTAAAAAACCTGGCTGCGACAAAGGAATATCGAAGAATTCCCGTATGCCGGGAGCTGTACGCAGACCGCTACACGCCGGTGGAGGTGCTGCGAACCCTGCGGGGAGCCAGCCGCCACTGTTATCTGCTGGAGAGCGCCAGCCAGACCGAGAGCTGGGGACGCTATTCCTTCTTAGGCTGTCATCCCACCCTGGAGCTGAATCTGACGGACGGGGAGCTGACCATCCGGCGGACGGCGGAGGCGGTGCAGACCGAGGCGGGGACGATGGAGGCTGCAGACGCGTCAGAAGAAGTCGAAGTCCGAAAGGTCACCCACCCGGGCGATGCCCTCCGGGAAATCCTGCAGGATTATAAAAGCCCGGTGCTGGAAGGCCTGCCGCCCTTTACCGGCGGTCTGGTGGGATACTTTTCCTACGACTATATCAAATACAGTGAGCCAAAGCTAACTCTGACCGATGCAGAGCAGCAGGATTTCCGGGACATGGATCTGATGCTCTTCGACGAGGTCATTGCCTTCGACCATTATAAGCAGAAGATCTTCCTGATCGCCGGCGTGCGGACGGAGAACCCGGAGGAGTCCTACCGGGAGGCCGAGGAGAAGCTTGCGAAGATGGCAGAGCTTATCCGCACCGGGCGGAAGCCGGAATTCCCGCCCCTGACCCTGGAGTCCGAGATAGCGCCGAAGTTTCCGAAGGAGCGCTATGGGGCGATGGTGGAAAAGGCCAAGGGCTATATCCGCGAGGGCGATATCTTCCAGGTGGTGCTGTCGAATCCCATGCGGGCCAAGGCGAAGGGCAGCCTCTTCGATACCTACCGGGTGCTCCGGGCCAGCAATCCCTCACCCTATATGTTCTATTTCTCCAGCGACGATATCGAGATCGCAGGTGCCTCCCCGGAGACCCTGGTGAAGCTGGAGGACGGACACCTGAGCACCTTCCCATTGGCGGGAACCCGCCCCAGAGGAAAGACCAGGGCAGAGGATCGGGCGCTGGAGGAAGGGCTTCTGAAGGATGAGAAGGAGCTGGCGGAGCACAATATGCTGGTGGATCTGGGCCGAAATGATATAGGAAAAATCAGTAAAATCGGTACCGTAAAGGTAGAAAAATATATGACCGTGGAGCATTTCTCCCACGTGATGCACTTAGGCTCCACCGTCACCGGAACCATCCGGGACGATAAGGATGCGGTGGACGCGGTAGACGCCATCCTTCCGGCGGGAACCCTTTCCGGCGCGCCGAAATTCCGGGCCTGCCAGATCATCGAGGAGCTGGAGCAGTCCAAGCGGGGTATCTACGGCGGCGCCATCGGCTATCTGGATTTCGCAGGAAATCTGGATACCTGCATCGCTATCCGCCTGGTCTATAAGAAAAATGGAGAAATCTGTATCCGCTCCGGTGCCGGCATCGTGGCGGACAGCGTACCGGAGAAGGAATTCGAGGAGTGCTGCAACAAGGCGAGAGCCGTGGTGCAGGCCATCGAAGTGGCACAGGAGGGACTGGAATGATACTTTTAATCGATAATTACGACAGCTTTTCCTATAATCTCTACCAGCTGGTAGGCTCGGTAGAGCCGGATATCAAGGTTATCCGCAATGACGAGGCCACGATAGAGGACATCGAGGCGATGAAGCCGGAAGCGATTCTCTTATCTCCCGGCCCCGGAAAGCCCGCGGACGCGGGCATCTGCATCCCGGTCATACGGCATTTTGCAGGAAAGGTGCCGATCTTCGGGGTCTGCCTCGGACACCAGGCCATCTGCGAGGCCTTCGGCGGCACGGTCTCCTATGCGAAGGAGCTGATGCACGGGAAGAAGAAGGAGATTCGAAAGGTCAGTGCGAGCAGGCTTTTCCAAGGACTGCCGGATACCTTCCCGGCGGCCAGATATCATTCCCTGGCGGCGATTGAGGAGACTCTGCCGGAGGAGCTCCTGGTGACGGCTCGCTCTGACGACGGCGAGGTCATGGCAGTGGAACATAAGAACTATCCCATCTTCGGCGTACAATTTCACCCCGAATCGGTGATGACGCCCGATGGCAAAAAGATGATAGAGAACTTTATGGAGGTAGTAAGATGATCAAGGAAGCGATTTTAAAACTGGCAAAGAAAGAGAACCTGACCTATGAAGAGGCCGAGGCAGTCATGAATGAGATCATGGGCGGCGAGGCGACGCCGGTGCAGATGTCCTCTTATCTGACGGCTCTGTCCCTGAAGGGCGAGACCATCGAGGAGATCACGGCTTCTGCAGCAGGCATGCGGGCGCATTGCGTGAAGCTGCTCCATGATATGGATGTCCTGGAGATCGTGGGAACCGGCGGAGACGGATCGAATTCCTTCAATATCTCCACCACCGCCTCCATGGTCATCGCAGCGGGCGGCGTCCCCGTAGCGAAGCACGGCAACCGTGCAGCTTCCTCCAAGTCCGGCGCGGCAGACGTGCTGGAGGCTCTGGGCGTGAAGATCACCCTTTCCCCGGAGAAGAGCGCGGAGCTCTTAAAGAAGATCAACATCTGCTTCCTCTTCGCCCAGAATTATCATATCGCTATGAAATACGTGGCGCCCATCCGCAAGGAGCTGGGCATCCGCACCGTCTTCAATGTCCTCGGCCCCTTGAGCAATCCGGCGGGAGCCAATATGGAGCTGATGGGTGTCTATGACGGCAGCCTCGTGGAGCCGCTGGCACAGGTTATGGAGAATCTGGGCGTGACCAGAGGCATGGTGGTCTACGGACAGGACAAATTAGACGAGATCTCCATGTGCGCGCCCACCTCGGTCTGCGAGATCCGGGACGGCAAGTTCACATCCTATGAGATCACACCGGAGCAGTTCGGTTATACCCGCTGCGAGAAGGATGCCCTGAAGGGCGGTACGCCGCAGGAAAATGCGGAGATTACGAAGGCTATCTTAAATGGCACCGACCAGGGCGCGAAGCGTCAGGCGGTCTGCCTGAATGCAGGCGCAGCCCTCTATATCGCAGGCAAGGCTGCGACCATGGAGGAGGGCGTGCGGATGGCCGAGAAGCTCATCGACAGCGGCGCAGCCCAGAAGAAACTGGAAGAATTTGTAAAAGAGAGTAACGCAGAATGAATATCCTAGAGGAAATCGCAGGAAAGACAAGGGAACGAATCGCCGAGGAAAAACGGCGCTGCTGCGTGGCAGAGATGCGGGCACTGGCGGAGGAACGCCTGCATGCAGAGAAAAGAGAAGCAAAAGACCAGGCGGCTGCGGCAGGCGGCCGCTTCTACCGGGCGCTGGCGGCTCCCGGCATGTCCTATATCTGCGAGGTAAAGAAGGCCTCCCCCTCCAAGGGGCTTATCGCTCCGGATTTCCCTTATCTGGAGATCGCGAAGGCATACGAGGCAGCGGGTGCGTCGGCCATCTCCTGCCTGACAGAGCCCTTTTATTTTCAGGGGTCGGACCGGTATCTGAAGGAGATCACCGATACCGTAGGGATTCCGGTGCTGCGAAAGGACTTCACGGTAGATGAATATATGATTTACCAGGCGAAGGCTCTGGGCGCGTCGGCCGTGCTGCTGATCTGTGCGCTTCTGGATAAAGCACAGCTTCGCGACTACCGGCAGCTGGCAGAGGAGCTGGGGTTGGATGCCCTGGTGGAGGCTCACGACGAAGCCGAGGTGGAGACAGCGCTGGACATCGGCGCGCGCATCGTCGGCGTAAATAACCGGGATCTGAAGACCTTTCAGGTGGATATGCAGAACAGCATCCGCCTGCGCGCCCTGGCTCCGAAGGAGGTGCTCTTCGTATCCGAGAGCGGTATCCGGGGACCGGAGGAAATCAGCATCCTAAGAGAGCATCAGGTGGGCGCGGTGCTCATCGGTGAGACACTGATGCGAAGTGCAGATAAGCAGGCAGAGCTGGAACGGCTGAACGGTGGTGCGTTATGACGAGAATCAAAATCTGCGGTCTGAAGCGGCCGGAGGATATCGAAGCGGTCAATGCGGCGAAGCCGGACTATGCAGGCTTCGTCATCGAGGTGCCGAAGAGCCGCCGGAATGTGAGCGCTAATCAAGTGCGGAAGCTGACACGGGAGCTGTCGCAGGAGATACAGACCGTGGGCGTCTTCGTAAATGCATCGGTGGAAATGGTGGCCGGCCTTCTAAACGACGGTACCCTTTCTCTGGCGCAGCTTCACGGAGCCGAGGATGAGGCTTATATCCAGAGACTCCGGGAGCTGACGGAGAAGCCGCTGATCCAGGCCTTTTCCATCCGCACTGAGGCGGATATCGAGCGGGCGCTACAGAGCAGCGCGGACTACCTGCTTCTCGATCAGGGAGGCGGCGGAACCGGTCAGCGCTTCGACTGGTCTCTGGTACCGGAGCTTCCGAGACCCTTTTTCCTGGCAGGCGGCTTAGGC
>CAVKIR010000030.1:0-9422 GCA_963656395.1 Prevotella sp. CAG:279 | reverse complement strand
GCAGAAGATTCCAGATCAGCAGTCCCAGAATCAGAGCTGCCGGCAGCAGAAGCAGGAGCTTCTTTTTATCTTTCATGCTGTGCAACATTGGTCTCCTTACAGATAAAGATCGGTCTTCGCTTGGTCTCCATATAGGTCTTCGCCAGATACTCGCCCAGTATACCGATACAGAACAGCTGAATGCCTCCCAGGAAAATGATAATGCAGGTCATGGAGGGCCAGCCGGATACCGGGTCGCCGTAGATCGCCGTCCGAATGATGATAAAGCACAGGGCGATAAAGGCTACGACACAGAAAAAGATGCCCAGAAATGCGGACATCACCAGGGGCGCTGTCGTGAAGCCCACGATACCCTCGATGCTGTAAAGCAGCAGCTTCCAGAAGGACCACTTGGTCTCCCCGGCGCTTCGTTCGACATTTTCATACTCCAGCCATTTGGTACGGAAGCCGACCCATCCGAACAGTCCCTTGGAGAATCGGTTATACTCGCCTAACCGCAGCAATTCCTCCACAAACTGCCGGGTCATCAGCCGATAATCCCGGGCTCCGTCTACGATATCGGTCTTAGAGAGACGATGCATCAAGGCGTAAAAGCGTCTCGCGAAGAAGGAACGGATGGGCGGTTCGCCCTTTCTGGTCACCCGGCGGGTCGCTACACTGTCGTAGTCTTCGGTCGTGATGATCCGGTACATCTTTGGCAAAAGGGAAGGCGGATCCTGGAGATCCACATCCATGATGGCCACATAGTCGCCGTCCGCGTAGGACAGACCCGCGTACATGGCCGCCTCTTTTCCGAAGTTTCGGGAGAAGCTCACATATTTCACGCGATCGTCCTTCTCCGCCAGTCTCTTCATTTCCGCGAGGCTCTCGTCCTTCGACCCGTCATTTACAAAGAGAACCTCCAGCCGCACCGGGCTCATCTCCTCGGCCGTCTTCGTAATTGCATCATAAAAGATCGGAATTGCTTCCTGCTCGTTATAGCAGGGAACTATAATTGATATCTTATCCATTCTCAGTTTTCTTTCTTTTCCTCATCAAAGCCGCGAATCTGATCGATCAGGAAGGGCGGCCGGTTGCGCGCTGCATCAAAGGCTCTCCAGATATATTCTCCCAAAAGTCCCAGCATCACCATGGTCACACCGAAGGAGAACAGCATCAGTACCATCATGGATGTCCATCCCGCGACATCCTCTGCACCGGACAGCCGCTGTATCATCAGCACGATGGCCCAGATGACAGCTCCCGCCGCATAGACACCGCCCAGGCCGGTCATGAACCGTACCGGGAAATACGAGAAGCTCATCATGGAATCCACCACCAGCTTCACCTTTTTTGCCAGGGTCCAGCGGGATTCGCCGATCTCCCGGGCCTTCCGATGGAAATAGACCTTCTCGGTCTTGAAGCCCACCCAAAGCACCTGCAGGGTCAGGGCGGAATTCTTCTCATCCAGCATCAGCAGAACCTCGATGACCTGGCGATCCAGAAGGTAGCAGTCAAACCCACCCTTAGGCATGTTTTTCATAATCAGCTTCCGGGTGATGGTATAGTAAAGGTTCGCAAAGAACTTCTGGATGGCTCCCTCATCCCGGTCGGAGCGCACGGCCAGAACGACCTTATTGCCCTCCTTCCACTTCTCATAGAGCTCGAGAATCAGCTCGGAGTCCTCCTGGAGGTCAGCCTGCTTGGTCACGGCGCAGTCACCGGTACAGACGGAAAGTCCTGCCAGGATCGCGGAATGCTCACCGAAGTTCCGGGACAGCTTCACCAGACGCACGTTGCTGTCCATGTCTCGGATCTGATTCATGATTTCCCAGGAATTGTCTCCGGATCCATCGTCCACGAAGACGATCTCGTAGTCCTCCAGCTTATGCAGGATCTTCTCTTTCATGTCCTCGTAGAGGAGCATCAGGGTATCGGAGTTCCAATAGACCGGAACTATGATGGAAAGCTTGCTCATCTTCTGCGGGTTCCTCCCACTTCTTTGATAAATTCATCGTAATCGCGGATGTATTCCTGTCCGTCATAATGGGTGTTAGCCAATACTAACAGCACAGAATCCTCGCTGAAATCATACATGTCCTTCCAGACCATGGTGGGAAGATAGAGTCCCATGCGGGGACGATTCAGCTCGACAATCTCCTCCTCGAAGCCATTGTCCACGCGCACCTTGCTGGATCCGCTCACGTTGATCAGGACGAACTCGGAATTGCGGTTGGCATGCTGCCCCCGGACTACCTGGCTGTCGGAGCCGTAGATATAGAAGACACGCTTGATCTCGAAGGGAATATCCTGCGCTCCCTCTACCACGACCAGCTTTCCGCGCTCATCGCCCAGGTCGCCGAATTCCAGAATCTTATATTGATCTTTGATACTCATATGTTCTCTCCCTAGTTAAAGTGCATAACTATTCAGAACCCTATTCGCAGAACGCAGTTTTGCATGGCTCTGAATAGTTACTAAAATGAATTGATCGCATCGATGACGTAGGACTGCTCCTCCTCCGTCATGCCATTGTACATCGGAAGGGAAAGCACCTGCGCCGCATACTGCTCCGTGATGGGGAAATCTCCCTTCTTATGTCCCAGATACTGATAGGCCTCGGAGAGATGGGGCGGAATCGGATAATGGATGATCGTTCCGATCTCCTTCTCCTCCAGATACTTCTTCAGCTCGTCCCGCTGCTCGCTGCGAACCACGAACTGATGCCATACGGCGGTGGCTCCCTCCTGTACCTCCGGGAGAATCAGCTTATCGTTCTGAATTTCCTTAAGATACCGGTCCGCGATCTGACGACGCTCCTCCTCGCACTCCTCCACATGGCGCAGACGCACCCGGAGAAGTCCTGCCTGGAGCTCATCCAGACGGGAGTTCGCTCCCACGACTTTATTATAATAGCGCTTCTCGCTTCCGTAATTGCGGAAAACCCGAAAATCCTCTGCCAGCCCGGCATCCTTTACGACCACTCCGCCGCCGTCGCCGAAGGCGCCGATGTTCTTGGAGGGATAGAAGGAAAAGCAGCCCACATCGCCGAAGGTGCCGGTCATCTGACCGTCGAAGCAGGCTCCGTGGGACTGGGCACAGTCCTCCACCAGCTTCAGGTTGTATTTCTCGGTCAGCTTCTTGACCTCAGCCATATTTGAAGCCTGCCCGTAGAGGTGAACCACCAGAATCGCCTTGGTGCGCTCGGTGATCTTCTCCTCGATCTTGGATACATCGATATTATAATACTTGTTCGGCTCCACGAAGATCGGGGTCGCACCGTTCATGGTGATACCCATGACGCTGGCTATGTAGGTATTGCCCTGGACGATGACCTCGTCTCCCTTGCCGATGCCAAGCAGGCGAAAGGCGATCCACAGGGCATCCAGGCCGCTGGCCAAACCCACGCAATAGTTGCCGCCGGTGTACGCTGCATATTCCTCCTCGAAGCTCTTTACTTCCTTACCCAGCACATACCAGCCGGAGCGAAGCACCTCCAGAGCCTTCGCTTCATATTCTTCCTGATGCCGGAAGAAGCCTCTATCCATACGGTTTGCCATAATTTTCATCTTACAGCCGCCTCACTTTCTTATACTATCTCTCATTCTTATCATCATAACATGCTGTGAAATATTCGTCAATCGACTTTCCTTCCGCTTCCGCCAGAAGCTTCGTGAGCTTTTCCGCACCGTTTCCGTTCAGGTGATCTACATCGATGTAGTCCTCCGCCGTCAGATCCAGATATTCCCTTTTAGCCAGATTGAAATCCAGATAGTCCACGCCGTATCGATCCGCCAGCTCCTGCACGTAGGCATGAGCCGGGTCATAGGGGCCGACGGCCTCCAGATATCGATCGAGGCTCGGCGCGGTCACGAAGACCAGCCGTATGCCCTTCTCCTCACAGAAATGCACGATTCTTTCTATATAAGAGAGAGGATAAGCTGTATCCAGCTTCATGTCATCGGCCACTTTTCCAAACTTATCCCACCAGGTGATGGCATCGACGTCCAGCTTCGCCTCGGAACGGACGAAGCCCCGCCCCGCATAGTATTCCTCCTCCACCGTCACCGCCTCGTAGTTTTGATAGCTTTCGGTCTGCTTTTTCGCCACATTTTCCCGCACATAGGCCAGATCGCCCAGCTGCTGCCAGTTCCGCCGAAAGGGGAAGAAGCGGTTCGTGTAATTCGTCGCCTCCGTGGTGGTCAAAAGGAAGGACAGCTTATTCACGGAGGGCCGCATATAATCGGAAATGATATTGGCCTGGACGAGATCCCGATCTTCGGGATCCATGAAGAGAAACTTATAATGCATATCCAGATAGACGGTCTTCAGGTCGTAAAGTCCCGCCGCCTCCCGCAGAAGATAGTAGGAGGTGTCATAGTTCTGGGAAGAGGAGCCCAGGTTATAGGCTCTCTTACCGGTCAGCTCCTCATAGAGGGCCGGATCGTAGGCTCGGAAGCAATGCGAGCTGCCCAGAAATAAGGTGTCTACCTCTTCGCCGGCGTCGGCACGTGCATAGAGCTCATGCATAGTTAGCCTTGTATAACTTGAGCTGTCATCCATCAGGAGGTAATTGCAGAGCTTTACCAGGCCACAGAGCAGAAAAATGATTGCCGCTGCCATGAAAAGCCACCCAGGCAGGATTCGTTTTTTTGTTTTCATGAGCTCTGAAGCCTCCTTTCTGATCCGATAGAGAGACGGACGTTCGGCCGCGCCATTCGCAAAACTGTGGATAAGCCGAACTGTTGTCTAAAATTGCGTGTATAAAAATCCGCTGGTATCATAGGCCGCACCGTAGACACCGAAGACCAGGACCGCGCCGATCAGAGCCGTATAAATCAGGCACCTCAGCAGCGCATTTTGCTCGAGGATCCAGCCTCGAAAGGCGAAGCCCTGTTCATTGCACACATCCTTTGCAATCACCACCAGGATACCCAGCGCCAGCAGGAGCCACTCAAAGCTCCCAAGCTGCATGCCCGCGAAGTCCTGCAGGCGGAAATTCGTGAGAATCACCCGCAGCATTCCCTTCAGATCGCCCAGAGAATTTACACGGAATACCATCCAGGTGACATCCATGAAGAGAAACATGAGTATCTGCTTTACGATCCGCGGCAGCTTCCAATTCCTGATATCGAAGATCTGTCCGACACCGTGGAGCAGTCCCCAGAGCAGGAAATGGAAACCGGTTCCGTGCCAGAGGCCGCTGACTCCGAATGTAATCAGGATGTTTACCGCTCTGCGAAGGCGCCCTTTACGGCTGCCGCCCAGGGGAATGTAGACGTAATCCCGAAGAAAGCTACTCAAGGACAGATGCCATCTGCGCCAGAAGTCCCGGACGGAATCGGCCTGATAGGGCCGCTTGAAATTCGCCAGAAGATCGAAGCCCAGCATCCCGGCGATGCCCCGGGCCATGTCCGTATAGCCTGCGAAATCGCAGTAGATCTGGAAGGCATAAAGCACCGTTGCCAGAAGGATTTCCACGCCGCCGAAGGCTCCGAACTGACTGTAGACCGCATTGACCGGAATGGCGATGCGATCCGCGATCAGAAGCTTCTCGCACAGACCCCAGAGCAGTAAGAGGGCACTTCGTCGGATGCGCTCGCTATCCCGCACCGGAAGTGTCTCCATGTTCTGAATCTGCCGGAGGAGATGGGCGCTTCGCTCAATGGGGCCCTGCACCAGCTTCGGGAAAAAGGCCTGAAACAGGGCGAAATACGGGAGACTCCTCTCGGCCTGCACTGTTCCGCGATACACGTCGGTCAGGTAGCCGATGGCCTGAAAGGTATAGAAGGACAGGCCGATGGGCAGGGCGATATTGCTTCGGTTATATTTGAAGAAGCAGAGGGCTGCCACGTGGAATAGAACAACTGCCGCAAAAATGACTGTTATCAGACCGTTTCTTTTTTGCTCTGATACAGAACCTTTGTCAACTTCCAGCATTGCCTTGCCTGCCGTCTTAACTTCTTTTACGCCATTCGTCGCCCCATATTTCCCCAGCATCAATCCCGCCGCCCAGGTCACCAGCGTAGACCCGATCAGCACCACAAGATAGCGCAGTCCAAAGCTGGCCATGAAGCAGTAGCTGGCCGCCAGCAGCCACGCCGCCCGGAACCGCCCGGGCAGCAGCACATATACAAGCCATACAATTGGAAAAAAGACCAGAAAGGCCAGTGAAGTAAAACCCATAGTACCCTCCGTTTTATCAGCGCGCTTTTTAGAAAAACCGACCGTTCGCAGGCCATTTCCCATAGAGCAGGAAGTCGAGGAGCCGAATCCGCTTCGTGAGTGCGATGATCGCTGCCGTGATGGCGCTCATGACGACGAAGGATGCGATCACGAACAGAAACCAGCCAGCGGAATACTGCGCATACACCTGCCCCCGGTTCAGCACCGTGGCAAAGTGGAAATGCACCACATAGATCTCCAGGGTATAGCCGCCCACCCAGGCCAGAAACCTCTTGAACCGGTTCGAGCCGCATCTCGTCAGCAACCGGCAGACTGCCGCGCAGCCCAGAAAGGACGCCAGAAGCTGCCGTCCCAGCAGCATCAGGCTGCTTACGTCCTGCAGATCCAGAAGAACTGCCATAGCAAGAAGCCCCACAAGAGCCAGCACACCGCCCGCATCCTTCACGATGTCCGGCAGGGCTCTCAGGCGTTCCTTCTGCTCTCCGGCCAGATAGCCCACCAGATAAAAGGGCAGATAAAGCCGCGTAAGACCCGGGCTTAGGAATTCCACGCCCAGCAATGTCTCCAGGACAACCACTGCCGCCAGACCCAGATAGGTCATCCAGAATCCGATCGTTTCACCGGGCCTACCCCATCGGCGTCCCGCCGCCGCGCCCGCCAGCTCCGCTGTATAGACCATCAGCGTCAGAAGAAACAAGGTCATCAGAAACCAGAGCCCCTTATCCAGCCCGAATAAGGTCTCGACAATATTCGACACCGGATGGAGGGGATGCTGCAGGATAATCCAGAAAAAGAAGGGGGTCAGATAGCCCAGTGTCCGCTTTTTTACCTTCGAGGCAAATTCAGAAAGGCTGGAAATTTTCCTCCCCATTCCGCACAAATAGCCGCTGACCAGAATGAACAGCGGCATTTGAATGACCTTTATCACGTCGTAAAAAATTCCGTCCTCCATATGATTCCATGTGAGGACATGACCCGCCATCACCAGCAGGATGGCGGTGCCCTTGATGGCGTCGATGGTAAGACTGCGGGATTTCTGACTCATAAGCGTATTACTCTTGAATGATTATTCCTCGTAACTGTCCAGTACCTGAACAGTTACTATGCAAAATCCATGAGAATCGGCTTCGCCGATGGGATTTTGCACCCTTGACTTATTCTTATACGCCCTCAGCAGCAAGTGCTTCGGACTGTAATAGTTTCTATTCCTCGTTCATCTTCGCCAGCTTCGCGGCCTGGTCGGCTGCAATGCAGGCGTCAATAATCTCCTGGATATCTCCGTTCAGGATCTTATCCAGCTTGTACAGGGTCAGGCCGATACGGTGATCGGTCACACGCCCCTGCGGGAAATTGTAGGTACGAATCTTCTCAGAGCGGTCTCCGGTACCAATCTGGCTTCTTCTGGCCTCAGCCTCAGCGTCGTGAGCCTTCTGGCACTCGATATCATACAGCTTGGCACGCAGGAGGGCGAAGGCCTTCGCCTTATTCTGCAGCTGGGACTTCTCGGTCTGGCTGTAGACCACGATTCCCGTGGGGTAGTGGGTCAGGCGCACCGCGGAATCGGTGGTGTTGACACACTGTCCGCCGTTACCGGACGCACGCATGACATCGATCCGGATATCCTTCTCGTCGATCTGTACATCCACTTCCTCCGCCTCCGGCATCACAGCCACGGTGATGGTAGAGGTATGGATTCTTCCGCCGGACTCGGTCTCCGGCACACGCTGTACGCGGTGAACGCCGGACTCGTATTTCATCACGGAGTATGCGCCCTGGCCGTTGATCTGAAACGTCACGCTCTTCATACCGCCGATGCCGATCTCATCGGCCTCCATCAGCTCGATCTTCCAATGGCGGCTCTCCGCATAATGCACATACATACGATAAATCTCTGCGGCGAACAGGGCAGCCTCATCTCCGCCTGCACCCGCACGGATCTCGACGATAACATTCTTATCATCGTTGGGGTCCTTGGGCAGAAGCAGAACCTTCAGGGTATGCTCCAGCTCCTCGATGCGGGACTTGGCGTCATTCAGCTCTTCCTTGAGCATCTCGCGCATCTCCTCATCGCTCTCTTCATCCAGCATCGCGAGACTCTCTTCCACCGTCTCCTTGCATTTCTTGTATTCCCTGTAAGCATCGACGATGGGCTGCAGATCACTCTGCTCCTTCATCAGCTTCCGGAAACGCTCCTGATCACTGACCACGTTCGGCTCGTTCAGCTCGTTCATGATATCCTCGTAACGCAGAAGCAGGTCATCCAACTTGTCAAACATGCTTGTTCCTCCATTTGATTATCTAAATAAAACCTTCCACGACCCGGTCAAGTCCTGCCAGATCCTTCACTACCTTTACATCGACGAAGCCCTGCGCCCGCAGAAGCTCCGATACGCTCTCCCCCTGATCCCAGCCGATCTCCAGGAAAAGGCCGCCGCCCGCGCGCAGATGCTTCGGCGCTTCTTCGGCGATCCTCCGATAAAAATACAGCCCGTCCTCGTGGCCGTCCAGAGCCATATAGGGCTCGTGGAGCCGTACCTCATCCATCAGGGTCTCGATCTCCTCCCGCTTAATATAAGGAGGATTGGACACGATCACATCGAAGGTGTCCTCGATCTGATCAAACAAATCACTTTCTATCAGCTTCGCCTGTACACCGAGCCGCTCCCGGTTCCGGGCAGCCACCTGAAGGGCTTCCGGGGACAGATCCGCTCCCGTGCCTTCCGCGCCCGGTCTCAGATGCAGGAGGCTTAAAAGAATGCAGCCGGATCCGGTACACAGATCCAAAAAATGCATTCCGTCCTTCAGAAACCGCGCGGCCTCCTCCACCAGCACCTCGGTATCCTGTCTCGGAATCAGCACATGCTCATTGACATAGAAGGAAAGCCCCATAAATTCCTGCTCGCCGGTAATCTGCTGCAGCGGAATGCGCTGTGCCCGCCCCGCAAGAGCCTCAAGGTACCTTTTCTCCTGTTCCGGGGAAATCGCTTCGTCCGGCCAGGCCAGATAATGGCTGCGGGATACGCCCGTACACCACTCCAGCAGATACCAGGAATCCAGCTCGGCGTCGGGCACTCCGGCATCGGTTAGTCTCTTCTTACCGGCTTTCCATGCCTCCCGAAGCGTCATTCTTCTATATCCTCTTCCAAAATTTGTAACTGTTCAGTACCTTCACAGTTACAGATGCAAAATCCATGAGAATCGGCTTCGCCGATGGGATTTTGCACTCCCAATTCATGTTCATACGCCCTCAGCAGCTA
>CAVKIR010000029.1:0-9530 GCA_963656395.1 Prevotella sp. CAG:279 | reverse complement strand
ACCCGAACTTTTGGTTACACGAATTGTTCCGTGCTTCGCACTCCCACAATTCTAGCACAATTCCATTTTCTCCTCAATGCGTGTTTTCCCAGTCATCACCCATAGATAAGCACAACCTACCACTTTTCCCACAAAATATTCCTGTCCAAATCTGTGATAAAATGTTATACTTCTTGATAGATTGATTCTAAAAACAGGAGGTTTTGCAGCATGACAGACCGTTTATATTATGAAGACAGCCATCTGGCCGCGTTTCCGGCGGTGGTGACTGCCTGCGAACAGGAAAAGGATTACTGGAAGGTGGCACTCGACCAGACTGCATTTTTCCCGGAGGGAGGCGGACAGGCCGGGGACACCGGGTATCTGGGCGAGATCGAAGTGTTCGACACCCATGAGAAAAATGGAGAAATCTGGCATTATACCAGACAGCCGCTGGAAGTCGGCGCGGAAGTCAAAGGCGTCCTCGACTGGGACAAGCGTTTCTCCCGGATGCAGCAGCATTCCGGCGAGCACATCGTCTCCGGTCTCGTCCACGCCCGCTTCGGCTACGATAACGTGGGCTTCCATCTGGGCGAGGAGGAAGTCACCATGGACTTCAACGGCCCGATTACCAAAGAGGAGCTTCTGGAAATCGAAGCCGCTGCCAATCAGGTGGTCTTCGACAATGTGCCGATTCAGATCTCCTATCCCAGTAAAGAAGAACTGGCAATTCTCGATTACCGGAGCAAAATCGAGATCGAGGGGCAGGTTCGTATCGTCACGATTCCCGATGTGGACGTCTGCGCCTGCTGCGCGCCCCATGTAAACACCACCGGAGAAATCGGTCTCATCAAACTCACCAATGTGCAGTCCCACCGGGGCGGCGTCCGGGTGGGTCTCCTGGCCGGAGATCGGGCGCTCCGCGATTACCGGGAAAAAGAAGCCAGCGTCAAAGCGATTTCCGTGCTGCTCTCCGCAAAAGAAGCGGTCGTGGCCGACGCTGTAGAACGGCTCAAACAGGAAAATTTCCGCCTCACCGGACAGTTGATGGCGCTCAACAAAACGCTGATTCATAATAAGGCGGCTGCGGTAGCCGAAGGAACCGCCAATCCCGTCTTCTTCGAGGACAGCCTGGACGCGAATACCAGCCGGGAATTCGTCAACCTGCTGACCGCCCGCTGCAGCGGCATTGCCTGCCTCTTCATCGGAAATGATGAGAACGGCTACCGTTATATCTTCGGCAGCAAGACCGAGGATACCCGGCCCCTCTGCAAAACACTGAACGGACAGTTCGGCGGCAAGGGCGGCGGAAAGCCCGAGATGGTGCAGGGATCGCTCTCCGCCACCCAGGAAGATCTTATGGGGGCCGTAGAAACCTTTCTGCATGGCTAACCAGCTCCCTGCTATCTGCGCACTATGCGCAATACCGATAACGGCTCCTTTGTATTGCCGTTAAATACCATATAAGGAGAATTTTATCATGTCCCTATACAATGATGTACAGAGAGCGGCGGCCCGCAAGCAGGGCGTCGAAGTAAAGGAACCGGCAGAAGTGACTATGGCCAGCATTCTGGACGGCCCCATCAAGAGACCGGATGAGTCAAGGCTATTCAAGACCGTCGAGGAGCGCTGCGCCGACGCCAAGAGCACGGCGATGACGCTGCTGCTGGTGGGCGTTCTGGGCCTGGCAGCCATGCTGCTCGCTATCACCGGTTCCCTGCAGCTCCCGTTGCCGAAGATCGCGCCCTACAGTATGAGCGTGCTATTTTTGATTTTTATCGCAGTAGCTGTTGTACAGATGCAGAAGTCTAAGAAAATTCTGGCAGAAGGGACCGCGGAGCATACGCGAATTAAGAACATTAAGAAGTGGTTTGAGACGGAAGGTATCTCCTCTCCGGAAATTGCGTCTCTGCCGGTAACGGTGCCTGTCAGCGAGCTGGAGGCGCTTTATCGGAGGAAGTATGAGGCTATCAAAGGCGTGCTTCATAAGCAGTTTACGGAGGAAGACGGAAAGCTGCTGGATAAGCTGGCAGCAGACTTCTCCGAGGATGCGCGAATCGACGCCATGCTGGAGGAGCAGGTGCGGATCGAGGCCGCCGTGCGGGACAAGAGGACTTCGTAGATGATCCAAGACGGACGGTCGGAAACGCAATTTTCCACGTTCGAGGCGACCTAGCCTCTCCTTAGGAAATTTGCGTTTCCGACCTGGGGTTGGCTTTTACAGAAGTCAGTTAGGAAAATCCCATTTTCCGTGCGTCCGCGCTTGAAAGCAAAAAGAGCTACGCATAAGCATAATCCCTTTAAATAATCTTCCGGAAGTTCTCCGGCTAACCAACAGGCAGGAAAAGGAGCTTTCCTAAGGAGAGGCTAGGTCGCCTCGAACGTGGAAAGCTCCTTTTTCTGCCGTCCGTCTGCCACCGCCCCTACTTCAGTCTCGCGATCTCATCACGGATCTCGCGGTCGCTCTCGGAGAAGAGCAGTCTTTTATTGTAACGTTCATACCGCTCACAGTCCATAGTCTGCAGGAAGGCCACCGCTGCCTCGGACATGTTGAGGCCTGTAAGGAAGATAACCATCTCCTGGCTGTCTCCAAAAGCTGCTTCCAGGAAGTCGAAGGCGTGCTCCAGGGCTGCGCTGCCGTTCTCCTGCTCGCCTGCGTAGCGGGCGCGCTGTTCGCCGAAGAGGCGGCGCAGGATCTCAAAGGCTGCGGCTCCGTCCGCGGGGTGCTCGGACTTCAGTGCATTCTCGTAAGTAAGAAGGGTGTCCGCCAGGTGAAGGATGCGCTTTTCCTCTTCTTTGGTGAGGAGCTCTGCCTCCTTTTTCTGGCGGCGCTGCTCTTCCACTGCATCGCGTAAGTTTTCCAGAACCTGCGGAATTCCGTCGCCGGTGGCTGTGAAATTCGTATCGTTCAGGGTGGCTCCCGCCGTCTTCATCTGGGCGAACAGGGCCCCGGTGAAGAGCTCCTGCTCCCGGACTTTGCGGAGGCGCTCGATACAGCCGGAAAGGAGCAGATTCACCACGCTCAGACGCTCGTCGAAGGAGGCATGGGCCAGCTTTTTCAGGGTTACCTCCCGGATGGTGCCGCCCAGGATTTCTTCGATGCCGTAGTCGCTCTCGTACTTGCGGTAGAGCTCCAGATAGTTGGCGAATTCTCCGGCGATTTTATCGTGCTGGAGATACTGGCGGACTACATCTTTATCGGCCTTTTTCCCCAGCCTTTCGTAGACCTCCAGAAGGCGGGATAAGTCCTCCCAGCCACGGGGCGTCGCAAAGCGCCGACCGTCCACGGTGCTTTCCATCTGATAGAAATGGGCGGGCCGGGCGTCCAGATAAGAGATGACTGCCGGATGGATACGGGTCTGGACCGCGTATTCGCGCCAGACGCCGTAGTCGGGCTCCACTTCGATCTTCTTCACACGATCCAGAGTAACCACATCAAATTCCCGGACGGACTTATTGTATTCAGGCGGGTTGCCTGCGGCTACGATGATCCAGCCCTCGGGAATCGGGTGATTGCCGAAGGTCTTGCACTGCAGGAACTGGAGCATGGCCGGAGCCAGGGTCTCAGAAACGCAGTTGATCTCGTCGATAAAGAGGATGCCCTCTTTCAGGCCCGTCTTTTTCATCTTCTCGTAGATAGACGCGACAATTTCACTCATGGTATACTCGGTGACGGCTTTTTTCTGACCGTCAAATTCCATTTCCGAGATAAAGGGCAGGCCGATGGCGCTCTGTCTCGTGTGGTGGGTGATGGTGTAGGCCACCAGGCCCACGCCGCACTCTCTGGCCACCTGCTCCATGATCTGGGTTTTGCCGATGCCGGGCGCGCCCAGCAGCAGAACTGGGCGCTGGCGCACAGTGGGGATGACGTAGTCGCCATATTCATCTTTTAAAAGATACGCTTCTATCGCGTCTTTGATCTCCTGTTTTGCTCTCTTGATGTTCATTGCTTTCTCCTTTTATTTTCCAAATCACTCTCTTGTAAGATTAACTTAATCGCCCATGACGGCACATCCACGTCCCTATAATGATTCTGCACAAAAATAAACGCAGTCTCATAGGGCGGCATTTTCACCGGAAATACCCCATAGCCATCCGTAAAATACAGAAGCCCTCTGAGCCGCCGGAACTTTTTCTTCGCCACCTGCTCTTCCACATAGGCAAAAGCCGGGCGGAAATCCGTACCGCCACCGCCGAGAATCGTAAAATGCTCCATATATTCTTTCAACGCCTCCTGACTCTCGATGAGCACGTCGGACTGAACCCGCTCGTCACACTGGAGGATATGAATCCGCATGCGCCTGAAGAAATTCTCGGTCTGGGAGAGCACATCGTAGGTCTCTTCCAGGAACCGCTTCACCAGCCCCTCCTTGCAGGACATGGAGGTGTCGATGACGATGACAAACTCCTCGATTTTCCGCACCTCACTGGTCTCCAGCGGCTCGATCAGGGGCATATTTCCATACAGCTCCATACCATAATGGTAAAAAATATAGTCGAAGCTGTCCGGATCGATCTGCATCTCCTCATGAAGCACCGCAAATTTTCGCAGGAATTCCTTATAATCATAGCGGGAGCGGTTGCTGACCCGCAGCTGTTCTTTTAAGTCGCCCTCTCCCTCCGAGGCCTCGTTGGAGAAAAGCATCACTTCCGTCTCCATCCGTTCCCGGATATCGTCCCATTTTTTTCGGTTGGGATTCGGGTTTTTGGGGCCGTTTTTCGAATCCTGCTCCCAGAGACCGTGGTCGTCCAGCCGGAACTCCATCTGCCAGCGGCTGATTTCCGCCTCCACAAGCGTTTCCCCTATAAATTCATAAATTCCTTCCGCAGTCAGCACCGGCAGCTTTTCCCGCAGCCTTGCGTACACGCTTTTCCGGAAAGCACCCGCGGAAATATGGACACATTTCAGATAAAGGCTGTCTATCAGGGCCTCCGTGGCCACGTCGCAGGCCAGATTCCAGAGTCTCTCATCCCGCCCCTTGCGTTCAAAAGGATGACAGAACAGACAATGGAGAATCCCATGCAGATAGAGCCTCGTGCAGGCCGCCCGCCCCCGCTGCTCATAGAGCGACAATACCCCATCCGAGAAATAATAGAGCACTCCACCATCGGTTCCGGCTGGCGACGCCGTACCCGGTACAAAAGCCAAATTGCCCAGGGCCAGATCCAGATAGCGCAGCTTCAGGTACAGCTCGTTTCTGGACTGGTGCAGGATCCGGGCCGCCAGCTCCTCCTTTTGAAGCTCCGTCTTTTGTTCTTCCAATATCGCGCTTTTTACCATGACGTCCTCCTACAGCTCAAACCGATCCAGAACCGACTGCTTTTTCGTATGCCCCGAAGCACCCAGCCGATCCTGCAGATAGGCCACGCCCTCCGGGAATCCGTCCGCCGCCGCGATGGCCGTCTGCGAAAGCAGCCCATCGTCCGGTTTTCCGTGTTCGCTCAGCCACATGAGCATGTCAAGGTCACGACGCTCCACCGCTTTTTCAAGAGCCTGAGCGAGATGCCCGGTAAGCCAGCTTTCGTAATCTGCCTTACGCTCCTCGGACAATCCCACCGGGTACTGCAGTCGGTCCAGGGTCATCTCCAATACGGTATCAAAATCCTCCTCCGCCTTCGCCATATAATAGCAGGCGTCGTAGACCCGGAAATCCAGCTTCTTCATATAGAAGCTGTTGCGGAAATTCATGCCGCTTCCGTGCATATGCGTCATCAGGATGCGCGCCGGGGTGTTCTCCACGCTCTCCTCGAAAAATTCCGGGAACAATAGCTTCGCCTGAAGCTGTCCCTCCACGGTCACAGCCATTTTCTCCGGCACCTCGATCAGAATCTCCTTCAGGCAGGAGGTCTCGCTCTCGTCCAGCTTCACTGTCAACTGTCCCAGATGATGGCAGCCCGTGAACAGCCCCGCCCCCAGGTCCTTCAGACTGCTGTGAAAATGAAGCTCCGTCAGCGCATTGCAGTTATAGAAGGCATAGGCCCCGATTTTCCGAAGCCCCTCCGGCAGGCTGACCTTTTCCACCTGCATGCCCTGCAGCTCCGGGGCTATCTCCGGCAACGGCTCTGACAGCTCCTGTGCTCCCGTTTCAGGATTCCATATTTTTACAGTTCCATTTTCCAGCTCCTGCTGAAATCGTTCCTTATCCAGGTGGGCGGAAAAGGCATACGCGCCCAGCTCCGTCACCGGACAGCCGTCGATCGCAGGTGGGATTTCGACCTCATTTCCAAAATCATAGCACCGGCGTACCACCGCGCAGCCGTTTCTTATCTCATAGGCAAATCTCATTTTCTGCCTTTGTCTCCTTTTGTCAGTTTTCTTTTTTCACAATCCCTTTATGCTCTTGCATCATACCATAAACATTCTGTCATTTCCAGAAAGAATGTGTAAACAGCCGGAAACCCCCGTTAATTTTCGCACATGTGTGCAACAATATATAGTGATTGATTATTGACATACCCACTATATCTTGTTAC
Source organism: Prevotella sp. CAG:279 (assembly GCA_963656395.1). Lineage (GTDB taxonomy): Bacteria > Bacillota > Clostridia > Lachnospirales > Lachnospiraceae > Laedolimicola. The sequence continues at coordinate 3,077 of CAVKIR010000029.1, read as the reverse complement.
AATGAATCTGTTGATATAATGATGATTTTTAAAATAGAGGGAGTGTAGAAGATGAAAATTATCAAACGCAGCGGTGCGGAGGTAGAATTTGATCCGCATAAGATCGTAGTCGCGGTCTCCAAGGCCAATGAAAGCGTGGTTCCCAGTGCCCGAATGACCTCGGTTCAGATCAAACGCATTGCGGAGGATGTAGAAAGCGCAGCGCTCAATATCAAGCGTTCTTTAAGCGTCGAGGAGATTCAGGATATGGTCGAGGATCAGATCATGAATCAGCGGGCCTTTGACGTAGCAAGACAGTACATCACCTATCGCTATACCCGCGCACTGGTTCGAAAATCCAATACCACGGACGAGCAGATCCTAAGCCTGATCGAATGCAATAATGAGGAGGTCAAGCAGGAAAATTCCAATAAGAACCCCACGGTCAACAGCGTACAGCGTGATTATATGGCCGGCGAGGTCAGCAAGGATATTACCCGCCGCATTCTTCTGCCGCCGGATATCGTAGAGGCACATCAGGAGGGCATCATCCATTTTCATGATGCAGATTATTTCGCACAGCACATGCACAACTGCGACCTGGTGAATCTGGAGGATATGCTGCAGAACGGCACCGTCATCAGCGGCACCCTCATCGAGAAGCCCCACAGCTTCTCCACAGCCTGCAACATCGCCACCCAGATCATTGCCCAGGTGGCATCCTGTCAGTACGGCGGCCAGAGTATCTCTCTCACCCATCTGGCTCCCTTTGTGGATATCAGCCGGAAGAAGATCCGCCGTCAGGTGGCCGACGAGCTGCACTCCATCCGGGAGGCCGTAACCCAGGAGGATATCGATTTTATCACAGAAAAGCGTCTACGGGAAGAGGTCAAGAACGGCGTGCAGATGATTCAATATCAGGTCGTAACGCTGATGACCACGAACGGTCAGGCACCCTTCGTCACGGTATTCATGTACCTGAACGAGGCGAAGAATGAGCAGGAAAAGAAGGATCTGGCTCTTATTATAGAAGAAACCCTGCGTCAGCGCTACCAGGGTGTCAAAAATGAAAAGGGCGTCTGGATCACACCGGCCTTTCCAAAGCTCATCTACGTACTTGAGGATGACAACATTCACGAAGACGACCCCTTCTACTATCTGACCAAGCTGGCTGCGAAATGCACCGCCAAGCGCATGGTACCGGATTATATTTCCGAGAAAATCATGCTCCAGAATAAGATCGATAAGAACGGCGAAGGCCACTGCTACACCTGCATGGGCTGCAGAAGCTTTTTGACTCCCTATGTGGACGAGGAGGGCAAGCCCAAGTATTACGGTCGTTTTAACCAGGGCGTGGTAACGGTCAATCTGGTGGACATCGGCCTCTATGCCGAAGGAGATATGGAAAAGTTCTGGGATATCTTTGACAAGCGCATGGAGCTCTGCCATCGTGCCCTTCAGTGCCGTCATGAACGTCTGAGCGGCACCGTATCCGATGCAGCCCCGATTCTCTGGCAGCACGGTGCGCTGCTTCGTCTGGGAAAGGGCGAGAAGATCGATAAATACCTTCACGGCGGTTATTCTACCCTGTCTTTGGGCTATGCCGGTCTCTGGGAGTGTGTATACAGCCTGAACGGCAAGAAGCTCACGGAGCCGGAGGGCGAGGAGCTGGGTCTGGAGATCATGAAGAAGCTGAACGAATATACAGCCAAATGGAAGGCGGAAGAGAATATCGACTACTCTCTGTACGGAACCCCGCTGGAATCCACCACCTACAAGTTCGCCAAGTGTCTGCAGAAGCGTTTCGGCATCATAAAGGGTGTCACTGACCGCAACTACATCACCAACAGCTATCATGTCCATGTAACCGAGCAGATCGATGCCTTCGATAAGCTGGCTCTGGAGGCCAAGTTCCAGGCTCTGTCACCGGGAGGAGCCATCTCCTATGTGGAGGTTCCGAACATGCAGAATAACCTGGAGGCTGTCCTGTCCGTCATGAAATTTATCTACAATCATATCATGTATGCGGAGCTGAATACCAAGAGCGATTACTGCCAGGTCTGCGGTTACGACGGTGAGATCGAGATTCAGGAGGACGAGCACGGCAAGCTCATCTGGAAATGCCCGAACTGCGGCAACACGGATCAGAACAAGCTGAATGTAGCCCGCCGCACCTGCGGTTATATCGGTACCCAGTTCTGGAATCAGGGCAGAACCCAGGAGATCAAGGAGCGTGTCCTGCACCTGTAAAGGAAGTCATAAGGGAGATTTCTCGCATGAACTATGCAGTCATTAAGAAAAATGATATTGCGAACGGCCCGGGGGTACGCATCTCGCTCTTTGTCAGCGGCTGCCGCCACCACTGCCGGAACTGCTTCAACCGGGAGGCCTGGGATTTTGCCTTCGGCCTGCCCTTCACGGAGGCTGTGATGGACGAAATCCTGGAGGCTCTGGCGCCCAACCATGTGGCCGGGCTCTCCTTTCTGGGCGGTGAACCCTTTGAACCGGAGAACCAGAAAGGGCTGCTGGAGCTGGCTCGCCGCTTCAAAGAACGCTTTCCAGAAAAAAATCTCTGGTGCTATACCGGTTTTTCTTTTGAAGAGGACCTGTTGACCGATCGAGTGGGGGATCCCGCTGTCGCACGGTCACTCCTCTCTCTCATCGACGTACTGGTGGACGGAAAGTATGTGGAGGAGGAGCACGATGCATCCCTTCTCTTCCGGGGCTCCGCCAACCAGAATATCATCGACGTACCAGCATCTTTAAAAGCCGGTCATATGGTACTTCTTCCCGGCGTCTGGCGTCGAAAAATGGGAAATGGAAACATCCACGAGGACTGAGATCCCGTGGATGTTTTTTTGTCTTCCATATTTCTTTATACTATGGTAACTATTCAGCATACTACGTAATTTCAATGTATTTCATCGGTTCTTAAATCTTTCTACTCCTACTTTGCGCATATACAATAGTTCTATGGAAATGGTAGTTACTACCCTGAACACATTATACGGCATCATTGTACGGAGCGATTTCTATGTATAACGAAAATTTCTGCATCAGAAGAATTAAGGAACTTATGAAAAGAAACGGCTACAATC
>CAVKIR010000028.1:0-9695 GCA_963656395.1 Prevotella sp. CAG:279 | reverse complement strand
GACGGAAAGATGGCAAGAACCTTCGAGGTGCCGGACGATGAGGATGCGCAGAACTGGTTTAAAGCCTACAATCTTCTGACCGCAAAGCCGACGATCTATGCAGCGAACGTCGCAGAGGACGACCTTGCGGATGACGGAGCTTCCAATCCTCATGTAGAGAAGGTTCGGGCCATGGCCAAAAATGAAGGGGCTGAGGTCTTTGTGATCTGTGCACAGATTGAGCAGGAGCTTTCTGAACTGGATGAAGAGGAGAAAAAAGAATATCTGGAGGATCTGGGTGTACAGTCCAGCGGTCTCGATAAGCTGGTGGCAGCAAGCTACAGTCTTCTCGGTCTCATCAGTTTTCTGACCGCCGGAGAGGACGAGTGCCGTGCCTGGACGATCAAGAAGGGAACCAAGGCGCCCCAGGCAGCCGGTAAGATCCACACGGATTTTGAGCGGGGCTTTATCAAGGCCGAGGTGGTCAACTATCAGGATCTTCTGGATAACGGAAGCCTTGCTGCAGCAAGAGAAAAGGGAATCGTCGGCATGGAAGGCAAGGACTATGTCGTGAAGGACGGAGATGTGATCCTGTTCCGTTTTAATGTATAAAGGTCTAAGCGTATGATAAAAAGAAGCAGCCGTATGCACGGTTGCTTCTTTTTGATTGTATCACTGTTTTGTCAGTGCTTCTATCTTATCCCTTTGCAGCAGCAGGTTAAAGCCTGCCGGGTTCAGGGCAAAGCCCTTGGCATTCTGAATCAACGGTGGCACCAGCTTCTGAAAGGGGGCTGACAGAGGCTGCAGCTTTCTCGGATTCTTCTGGCGAAATTTTTCGAACTCCCAGAGGTCAGAGAAAATCGGCTGGATGATATCCCCGGCCGGGTTCTTCAGATAGGGCACCTTTACATCCGGGTTCGGCTTCGTCAGGTCAAGCGGTCCCTTCACATCTGTGATATCCAGAGCCAGCACAAAACGGGAACGCCGCAGATCTGCGATCAGCTCCTGCTCCATCTCCCGCAGACGGGCTGCCCTCTCCGGATCCGATGTGTTCTGATTTGGGCGTCTCAGCTCCTGTAAAAAATATACAGCCGTCAGCTGCAGGGAAGCGTTCATCACCGGCGGCATGTTATCCTTCTGCTCCGGCTTTTTCACGGTCACGACAGTGTCCAGATCCAGGTAGCAGAAACCGGAACCATTGTGGAAGGCTACCCGGTTGATACCGGTCAGGTAAAGTCCCGTATAGAATGCGGACATCTTATCCTTGATCACATCGGTCACTACCGTCGGATACTGCTGCTCTTCCAGCTTCTTCGCGTAATCCTTCGCATCCTGCTCCGACTCGAAAATCGCCACCTGATCGTCAAAGGTCTCGGCATCACACTCTGCATAGGGCAGATTCGTTGCTCTGGAAATCAATACATAAAAATGTTCAAGCTTCTGCAGATTCTTTATCATCAATCGATTGTCTGTGCTCATGGTCTGGCTCCCTCTTTTCTCACTTTTTCTGTTTTACGCTTCGTCTTTATCGCTTTCCCGTAATTTCGTATAATGACTTCCCTGCCTCGGCGCTTCTTCGCATCGGAATTGATGGCGCGCCGTACCTCGATTTCCTCGATGAGGAAATCTCCATACAATTCCTGAATCAGCTTCGTGTTGTGGTTGCTCAGCATACAGAACACGCCTTTTTCCGTCAGCTGCCGAAACAGTGCGGCCAGTCTTCGATGCTCCTCCTCGGTAAAGCCTTCTTTGGTATAGGAATCAAAGGAGGTGGGATTCAAGGGCGCGTAGGGACTGTCGAAATAGACGAAATCTCCCGTCTCGGCCCCCGCAACCGCCTGTTCAAAGTCCTGACAGGTGAGGGTCACTGACTGCAGATACGCGGAAATTGCCTTGAGATTCTCCCCATCCGCAGAGCGCAGCGACTGCTTTTGATTCCAGGGAACATTGAACTCTCCCTTTGCATTCACCCGGTAGAGACCGTTGAAGCAGTGCTTGTTCAGATAGATAAAGAGCGCGGCCATCTCTGCATCATAGGAACCGCTCAGGCGCTTCGCATTGTAGCGGCTTCGTATGTCATAATAGAATTCCCGGGTGCAGATGACCTCGTCCAGCTTCGTCAGCTTCTCCCGTATCACGTCCGGATGGTCGCGAATCTCCGTATAGGTATGGATCAGCTCCCGGTTGATATCATTCATATGGGCTTTCCCGGGCGCCAGGGAGAGCACCAGGGCTCCGCCGCCCGTGAAGGGCTCATAATATGCATGATAGGTATCCGGCATGCGGATGTAAAGCTGATCCAGCATCTGCCGCTTGCCGCCGGCCCATTTGACAAATGGAACCATGGTCGTCGTATTCATAACATTTCCCCGATCTTTCTTTCGCTCTTCCCTCTGACACTTCCTTCGTACAGACGGAAATACAGCGGGCGTGTGCCGCCCGCTGCACAAATCATTTTTCCATTTTACCCCAAACGAACCGTCTGGTCAATGCCTACCGAACAAATCATCGCTCCGGCTTCGGTCTTCATGCCATGCTTTCGATTTACTGTCTCCATAATGACTGCCTTTTTCTCCGCAGTAGTCATGATCACAACAATCTCCTTTTCCGCCTGGAACTTCATGCCATAAAATTTCTCCGTATCCTCCGGTCCGGCCCAACGGGAGCGAAGGATGGTGCCGCCCCTGGCTCCCGCCGCCCGGGCCGTATTCATAATCTCATCCGTATGGCCATGATTGGCCACAATCAGAATCAAGCTGTTCTTTCCTCCCTGTGTCTCCACACTCCTGCCCTCCATTTCTTCCGGTACCTCCTCTGAAATCAGCGCCGCCATAATCCGGCTCATGCCTGTCAGCGACACAGACGCTACAATTCCCTTGCACTCCGCTGTCTCTGCAGTTCCCTGGTCAAGCAGTTCCATCAGGCAATCCATGCTTCGTCCCTCTCCAAAGCTCAACAGAACCGTCCGCTCCGGTCCGCCAAAGCCCAGTACATCCAAAAGCTCCGAGGACGCGGTTCCCCTTCCGATGCTTTGAAAATGGGTGGTCACGAAGTGCTCTCCATAAAGCTTCGTGAGTATCTTTCCCTGTCCCCGCTCCACAATGGTGAGCATCAGCTTCATTTTATCCTGACTCATCTCTCCACCTCCGCTCATTCTCCATCAAAATACAGGATGTCATCCGGCAGCTCCCAGATATTCTGCACCCGGGGCTTCGCAGACACTTCACGCTTCTTTTTCTCCAGGTACCTGCGGATGTTGCTTCGAAGCCCCAGCAGCTGAATGGTCAGAAGGGGAGTCATGGCCACCATCGCCACGATTCCAAAGGCGTCTGTCATCAGATTGCCGCCAAGGGCGTCGCAGGCTCCCATGGCCATGGGCAGCAGAAAGGTGGCCGTCATGGGGCCGCTTGCCACCCCGCCCGAGTCAAAGGCAATACCGGTGAAAATCTGTGGAACAAAAAATGTCATAATAAGAGAGATTCCGTACCCGGGAATCAGGAACCAAAGAATCGGAATGCCGGCCAGAATCCGGAGCATGGCGATCCCCACCGAGATACAGATTCCCACCGACAGGCTGTTCTGGATCTCCTTCTGGGTAATGAAACCGTTGGAAATCTCTTCCACCTGTCTGGTCAGCACCTGTACGGCTGGTTCCGCCTTTACGATAAAATATCCAATCAGCATTCCCATCGGAACCAGCAGCCATCTCTGGGTTCCCGACGCAATGGATGTTCCGATCAGTTCTCCTGCCGGCATAAATCCCACGTTCACGCCAGTAAGGAACAGCACCAGTCCCAGGTATGTATACAAAAGACCGGCTCCGATGCGCAGTACCTGCAAGCCGTGGAAGCGTCTGAATATCAGCTGATATACCAGAAACAGAACTGCAATCGGCAGAATGGCCACCGCCACCTCCCCGGCATAGAGCGGAACCCCGGCTGCAAACTGACGCGCCGCATCCGCTGTCGTCACAATGTCTGTCAGGCTCACCGGCGTATAGGATACCTGCTCCGGCTGATAGACGATTCCCAGAAGCAGAACCGCCAGAATCGGTCCGATGCTGCACAGGGAAATCAGGCCAAAGCTGTCGCTGCTGGAATTTTCATCGCTTCGCACCGACGCCATACCGACACCGAACGCCATAATAAAGGGTACTGTCACGGGTCCTGTGGTAACGCCACCCGAATCAAAGGCCACAGGAATAAAAGACTCCGGCGCAAGAACTGTCAGGCCGAAAATAATCAGATACAGACATACGAGCAGATATGATAAAGGAATCCGAAGCAGCATACGAAGCACCGCCACGGACAGGAAAAGTCCGACTCCTGCAGCCACCGTAAGAATCAGCGTCCGATTGGGAATAGAAGGAACCTGCTCTGCCAGCACCTGCAAATCCGGCTCCGCTATGGTGATCAGAAAACCAAGCACCAGACAGACCGATATGGCAATCCACATTTTCCGCGCTCTGCTCATCTGAACGCCCATACCTTCTCCCATGGGAATCATGGACATATCCACGCCCATATTGAAGAGGCCCATGCCAAGAATCAGAAGCACCGCTCCAAACAGAAACAGCACCAGGGTTCCGGTACTCAGCGGCGCTGCCGTAATGCTCAGCAGCAATACGATCACGGTAATCGGCAGCACTGCTGTGACGGATTCGTACACCTTCTCTTTTAACGCTCTTCCTACTCCTCTATGCCGCATCCGATTCCTCCTTTTCCGAAATATTGCTTTATTTTACCATAGATATTCCGGAAAAAGGTGTAAAAATTTCATAAATTTTCTTAATTAATCAGAATTTTCGGATATTCTCATCTTCGCCGCCATCCTTATCGATGGAGCGAATCACCACGTCGTAGCCGCCGTCACCCACCTGTATATGGACCCGGTCGCCGACCTTATGGCCGAGCAGGGCCTTGCCCATCGGCGATTCAATGCTGATGCGGCCTTCCAGGGAATTGCCCCGGATGGAGGTCACGATCTTGACTTCTTCGGTCTCGTCCTCATCCTCGTAGTAGAGCAGAACCTTGGTGTCCATGCCGACCTCGTCCGCTCCCGAATGATCCTCCACTACCTTCGCTGTCCGCAGCATTCTCTCCAGATAGCGGATGCGGCTTTCGTTTTGATTCTTATCCTTCTTGGCTGCATAGTATTCGAAATTCTCGCTCAGATCCCCATGGGCACGAGCCTCCTTGACCGCCTCGATGGCCTCTTTGCGAACCACCAGCTTCCGGTGCTCGATTTCCTGCTGAATCTTCTCCACATCCTGCTTCGTCAGCTGTTCCCGCATGGCTATTCCTCTCCTTCGCTCTTTCGTCCGCTGCGGCCTACCGTACGAACTGAAATTCCATTTACTTCCACCCGATCATCCACCGGAATCACGAGACACTGTCTGCCGTCGATGATACGGGTCTCCACCAGATCCGTCCGTTCCGGATTCACCTGTATCACCACATCCGGAGACTTGATTTCGAATTTTCTGGTATTCATGACATTGGAGGCCAGAAACTGCCTATCCGCGCCGGCGGACTCCTCATAGCGCTCCTCGATCTCTTCCATTTTCTCTGCTTCCACGCCGCTCTCGGCAAAGAGATGCTTCACCTCCGCCTTGCTCAGCACCAGCGGCTCCGGCTCATCCTTCTTCTCCTCCGCCATCTCATAGAGCTTCTCATGGATATTGCGGACTGCCTCGTAATCACATTCCTCACCCAGGGTCTCCTCGATCATGGCATTGAAGGTGTCCTTCTGATCGGAGGCTGTAAGCGGCGTACTGCAGCCGAACATGCCCTCTACGAAATCATCCTTCAGCTCCTCCGCATTCTTCGAATAATAGAGCATGCTGTGCAGGTCGGTTCCCCGATCCTGAAAGGCAGGGAACAGAAAGCCCGCCATGGGCAGCTCCACCAGCCAGTCCCGGACACGGGAACCGAAGCGATTACTTTCTGCATCATAGCTCAAGCCCGCCTTGGATAGATTCACCGGGCAGATCGTACAGAGCAGGTACTCATACACCTCGTCGGAGGCGTCGAACATCTCCGCATTGTCAGAGGCCTTGCCCGGCACATCATACATGCCGTGTACCAGCAGGATCAGATAATTTTCTCCATACTCGTAGGTCTCTATGATTTTATCATAAAACTGTTCCAGAAGCACGTCATCCTTCAGCTTGCTGTCACGCAGCTTCAGCAAAAATTCCTGCTGTCCGCCTTTCATCTCCGCATCCAGAGGAAATTCCAGATTTACCAGGTTCTTTCCCACCGTGCCGGACAGACTCTTTCGAAAAATCTCGAAATATTTAAAGATCTCCTCCTCGGACTGGGAGAGAAAGGCTTCCTTCATCTCACTTTTTTTATTCTTCTCACCGTCCACGTAGCAGGCGCAGAGTCTGGTCAATGCGCAATTCTGGGGTGTAAATTGTTTCTTGATTTCCGCAATTTCTTTTTTATTCATATAAAAAATTCACTCCTGCATCTCTTTTTCTTCTGCCGACAAAATCTCCCCTATCCAGTCGCGCACCTCATCGGACAGATTTTCAAACAGATAGTTTTTATCGCCCCTCGGCTTTTGCTCCCGGGTATCCCGCAGTTCGTCTCCGGTCACCTCGATCAGCTCCCGAAGGCCGGAGGCGGAAAGCCGATGCGCCCCCTGTCCCAGGATAATCACCTGTTCCAGGCCGTCGGAGGTAGCTACCGTCACCTGGTACTTCCGTCCCAGCTCATGGACTGTCTTTTCGATATACTGATCTGCCGTCTCGGCTTCTTTTGTATACACCACGTGAATGTTGTGATACTTAAAGATTTCCCGCGTGCCGCCCTCGACCCGGTAGGCGTCGAAGACGAGAATCAGGGTACAGCCCAGAGCACCCTGGAGATTACACAGGATGTCCATGAGCTTTCCTCGGGCGGATTCCAGATTGATCTCTGAAAGCGCCTTCAGATCCTCCCAGGCGAAAATGATATTGTATCCGTCCACCAGAAGGTATTCTTTTTCCCTTTTACGGAGCCTGATTTCCCGCTTTCCGGTATCCTCCGGTTCCCTTCTAAAGCTTCGCTCTACCCGACCGACGCCCTGCCGGTCACGTCGGATCGGGCCGTAGGTCCGCTCAAAGATCGCATCCAGCTCCTTCGGATCGGCTGCTCCCAGAGACGATGGACTCCGTCTGGCTGTCTGAAGTCCCTCTTTTCCCGTATCCCTCTTCGGCTGCAGCACACTGTCCACCTGCATATAGGAAAAGACCTGATTCCAGGGTACATAAAAGCCCGCGCCGTGGGCGCAGAACACGGAGCCGGTGGGATTCTGAATATCTGCCTCGGAGTCATAATCTATGGCCGCGATCACCTCGTCTGCATTTGCACAGGGGCCGTACCCCTTCAGCGCACAGGACAGCTGTCCTAAGCCCCGTGTGTAGGCGGTCACCTCTGCCGCATATCCCTGCATCTGCGATACCGGCGCGCTCCCCTTCAATACCATCTGACCGTTCTCATTTTCCGGCTCGGAAAAGGTGCCGGACATCTTCTGAATATCCGTCATGGCCCGTCCCAGCTTATCCGCCGGAATCGTCAGCCGGAACTCATAAAATGGCTCCAGAAGCACGCTTTTCGCCTGCTTCAGACCTTGCCGCACTGCCCGGTAGGTGGCCTGACGGAAGTCTCCGCCCTCGGTATGCTTCACATGGGCGCGCCCCGCCACCAGGGAAATCTTCATATCCGTGATCTCCGAGCCGGTCAGCACGCCCGGGTGGCTTCGCTCTGCCAGATGGGTCAGAATCAGCCTCTGCCAGTTCCGATCCAGCACATCCTCGCTGCACCGGCTCTCGAATACCAGGCCGCTTCCCTGCTCACCGGGCTCCAGAAGGAGATGCACCTCCGCGTAGTGGCGTAAGGGTTCAAAGTGACCCACGCCCTCCACCGCATTCTCGATGGTCTCTTTGTATACGATACTGCCTGCGCCAAATTCCACCGGAACGCCGAAGCGCTCCTGCATCAGGCTCTTTAAAATCTCTATCTGGACCTCACCCATCACCCGCACGTGAATCTCGGAGAGCTCTTCCCGCCAGACCACATGGAGCTCCGGAAGCTCTTCCTCCAGCCTGCGAAGCCTCTGCAGGAGCTCCGGCATATTACAGCCCTCCGGGGGCAGAAGCTGATAAGTCAGCACCGGCTCCAGCGCCGGAGCCGGGCCTCTTTCTTCCCTTCCCAGGCCTTCACCCGCCCAGGTTCCGGATAGTCCCGCCACGGCACAGACCGTGCCTGCAGCTGCCTCCTGTACCGTCTCATAGCTGCTGCCGGAATACAGGCGAAGCTGGTCGACCTTCTCCTCCCAGCCTTCTCCGTCCCGCTCGCCTCGGATGAGCTGCTTTACCTTCAGGGAGCCACCCGTCACCTTCAGATAGCTTAGGCGGTTGCCCTGTTCGTCCCGGCCAATCTTGTATACACGGGCGCCGAATTCTGCCGGATAGGATGGCTGCTCCATAGAGTATGCGATACCGTCCAGGAATTCCTGTACACCTTCGTCCTTCAAGGCCGACCCAAAATAGCAGGGATACAGCTGCCGCTTCTTGATCTGATGGGCGATCTTTTCGGTACTTAAGCTTCCCTCCTCCAGGAACTTCTCAAGCAGCGTCTCATCACAGACCGCCACATCTTCCCAGATATCTGTCTCGGCTCGATCGGCACTAAAATCCACCAGGCGACTGTCCAGAGCGCCCTTCAGTTCCGCAAGAAGAGCAGCCCGATCCGTCCCCGGCTGATCCATTTTATTGATAAATAAAAAAGTCGGAATCTGATACTGCTTCAAGAGCCTCCAGAGGGTACGCACATGGGCCTGCACACCGTCTGCACCGTTGATCACCAGAATGGCGTAATCCAGCACCCAGAGGGTGCGCTCCATCTCTGCCGAAAAATCCACATGTCCCGGCGTATCCAGAAGTGTCGCCCTCCAGTCGCCTATCTGAAGCTCGGCCTGACTCGTAAAGATTGTGATACCGCGAGCCCGCTCCAGCTCATGGGTGTCCATATGGGCATCGCCGTGATCTACGCGGCCGGCCTTTCGGATAGCTCCGCACCGGTAGAGCATGGTTTCCGCTAAAGTTGTCTTTCCCGCATCCACATGGGCCAGGATTCCGATCGTGATTCGTCTCTCCATACATTTAAACCTCGGTGATTATCATACCACAAAATGTATGTTCGGGGAAGAGAAGAATAAAAAACATCGACCTATCGTAAGATCGATGCTTTTCATTCCTTTTTGCTTCCTTCATACAGCTCATCCGGACAAATATCCTGCCCATCCGGCCAGCATACCGTATATCCATCTGCGCTGACCTTGTTAAAATATTCTTCTATTCGTAATTCCCCGTACCAATCGCCCTTGATATAAGGTTCTACATCAAAGATTCCTTTTTCCCCTTTATCAAATTCTACAAAGATTCGATAGTCCGGTAATGGCGTTACTTTGACCGCTGTCGGCCTTAACATAGAGCAGCTCCTCCTATCTTAATGGTTCGATTTTAAAATAGCCTTCTCCATCAGTAAGTAATTTCCAGTTAGATTCCATAGAACATGGACAATGCTGGCATTTTGATTTCTCCTTTTCGGCCACTTATTTGCTTACAAGACTCTCAAACCTCAAATTCCTTCGTAACTGTTCAGTACCTTCGCAGTTACGAATGCAAAATCCATGAGAATCGGCTTCGCCGATGGGATTTTGCACTC
>CAVKIR010000027.1:3440-10069 GCA_963656395.1 Prevotella sp. CAG:279 | reverse complement strand
GCCCAGAAGCTGCTGTAGTGCTTCGCATAGTCCAGATATTCCTGCCAGGAGATGAAGTACTCTCTTCCCCAGGAGGCTATCTGCAGATAGCCGTTCTCCATGCCGGTGACCACCACGAAATGAGCCTTTGTCTCTGTACTCGGCAGATAGACGCCGTTCTCCTGACGATAAAGGGTCAGCTTTTTCTTTCTCCAGAAGGGGATATTCTGCCCTACAGCCAGAATCACCGGATAATCCCGGGACAGGCTGTCCTGAATCCGCTCCAGCATTTTGCCCGCACTTAGGCACCACCTGGCCCGCAGGTCGATCCGGTAATGACGAAAGTACCGGTTCATCGCCCGGGGAATCTGAAAGTTCAGCACACCAAAGCCCGGAATCAGACCCAGATAACGCCGATTGATTTTTCGAAGATAGCGCTCATAGCGGGGATAGGAAAGGCAGCCGTCCTCCCGAAGGATTCCGTACAATAGATCGGTATTGCAGGATACATGATGAATCCCCAGGTAAGCCAGCACATCACCGAGAGCTACCACACCGCAGCCATACTTACGCATCAGAAAGCTGACGGACCAGTTTTGATTTCCTCCGAAGGATCTCTCCTCCTGCGTCCGGACGGAAAGATAGGCATGCCTTAGACAGCAGCGTCTGTTCTCCATAGAATATTTCTCCTTTAAACGACGGTTCCCATGAAATAAAAGCCCTTACATTCATCCAGTCGAACCCGGACATACTGTCCGATCTGCGATGCTTCTCCCGGGAAATGCACCAGCAGATTGTTGCTCATGCGTCCGGTTACGAAGCCCGGCTTGTGGTCGTTGACCTCTTCGATCAGCACCTCCTGCACGGTTCCGGTATAGCGGGCCGTCTGCTCCCGGGCACAGCTTTGCACCAGCTTCAGAAGCTTATCAAAGCGGACTTTATTGTCCGCCTCCGGCACCTGATTTTCCATCGCGGCCGCCGGAGTTCCGGTACGCTTGGAATAGATGAAGGTGTAGGCATTGTCGTAATGGACTTTTTGTACGACATCCAGAGTCTCTGCAAAATCTTCATCGGTCTCGCCCGGAAAGCCCACGATGATATCTGTAGTCAGGGAAATATCCGGGATCTCGCGGCGGATCTTTTCTGCCAGCGCAAGATACTGCTCCTTCGTATACTTCCGGTTCATAGCCTTCAGGATACGGCTGCTGCCGGACTGCAGGGGCAGATGCAGGTGGCGGCAGATCTTCTCAGACTCCTTCATCACCTGGATCAGCTCGTCGGAGAGATCCTTGGGATGGGAGGTCATAAAGCGAATCCGGCGGATGCCGTCGATCTTCTCCACCTCACGCAGCAGCCCCGCAAATGTCATCGGCTCCTCCAGGTTCTTTCCGTAGGAATTGACGTTCTGACCCAGCAGCATGACCTCGGTGACGCCGTCCGCCGCCAGCTTTTCGATTTCCTTAAGGATATCCTCCGGCTTCCGGCTCCGCTCCCGTCCCCGCACATAGGGCACGATGCAGTAGCTGCAGAAATTGTTGCAGCCGAACATGATGTTGACACCGGACTTGAAGGCGTATTTTCGCTCCACAGGCAGCTCCTCCACGATCTCCTGGGTATCCTTCCAGATATCCACGATCATGCTGCCGTTTTGCATGCTCTCTGCCAAAAGCTCCGCGAATTTGAAGATGTTGTGCGTGCCGAAGACCAGATCGACAAAGCGATAGCTGGCTTTCAGCTTCTCCACCACCTCCGGCTCCTGCATCATGCAGCCGCAGAGGGCAATCTTCATATGGGGATTCTCCTTCTTTCGATGCTTCAAAAGACCCAGATGGCCGTATACCTTCAGGTTTGCATTTTCCCGGACCGTACAGGTATTATAAATCACAAAGTCAGCATTTTCTTCTTCGGTCGGCTGATATCCAATTTTTTCCAGTATTCCGGTGAGCTTCTCCGAATCTCTGGCATTCATCTGACAGCCAAAGGTCGTGACGCAGAAGGTCAGGGGTCGGCCAAGCCGCTCGCTTTCCTCTGTTACCTGCTTTTTGCAGATTTCTATAAAATAATACTGCCGCTCCGGCTCCGTATCCGGGGCTGCTGCCCAGATTTCACTGTTTAAATTCATCTTATTCTCCTGTCCTTATTGTAGTAAACCATATTCTCCTGCCGTACGGAAGCCTTCCCATGCTCCACATCAATGATAGACACCGCACAGTTCTTATGGACACCGCCCTTCCAGAAATCCTTTAAATCCGTGATCAGAAGGCTGGACAAAAGCGCCTTTACCAGCGCACCGTGACCGGACAGCAAGACCGTCTTATCCTGATACTCCGGCTGATCGATCAGCCAGGTCAGAAAATCTGTTCCCCGAACGCAGAGCTCCGCGATGGACTCTCCGTCTGCAGGCGGCGTATAATGAGCCGGATCGTCAAAGAAGTTCCGAAAATCCGGATCGGGAATATTGTATCCGTCACCCTTGCAGCACATACCCTCGTAACTGCCAAAGCTGATTTCCCGGAGGCGCTCATCCACGATGAGCGGAATCTGCCGATCCCGCCGCAGAATCTCCGCCGTCTGAAGGGCACGCTTCAGAGGGCTGGAAAAGATCACGTCGAAGGGAACCTCCTTCAATGCCTCTGCCGTAATCTTAGCCACCTCGATGCCGTTCTGATTCAGAGGAATATCGGTCGTCCCCTGCAGCCAGTGCTTTGTATTCCAGTCCGTCTCGCCGTGACGGATCACATAGATAACCATGTATGCTTCCTCCCCTCAGCTAAAATGAAAACAGCATGGCCGAAAGCCGCGTCATGACACCCTGGGGCAAGACGCCGGAGGCTGCCCGAACCAGCTTCATGCTGCCGCCGCAGACGGACACGGCCCGGCCTTTTTCCGCATCAAATAAGGCCTTTCGCACCACCTTCTCCGGTTTTATCAGGAACAGACGCTTCACCGGATTCAGCTCGATGCCGCCGGTGGCGAAGAAATCGGTCTTTACAGGGCCCGGACACACGGCGGTCACAAAGATCCGGCGGCTGCGCAATTCCTCCTTCAGAGCGCGTGACAGGGACAGCACATAAGCCTTGCTGGCCGCATAGGCTGCGAAGCCCGGCTGCGGCAGGAAGGCCGAACCTGAATCCAGCTGGATGATACGGCTTCCCTTCCGAAAATACGGCAGGCAGGTCATGGTAACTGCGGTCAGCGCCCTGCAATTGATATCAATCATATTTAAGATCTGATCCACATCCTGGGTCTCCAGCTTGCCTGCATGTCCCAGGCCTGCACAGTTTACCAGAATCCGGATCACCGGCTTTTCTTTTTTCAGCAAAGCCGCAAGCTCCGTACAGGCATCCTTTTCCGCCAGATCCATGGGCAGGGTTCGAATCGCCGTTTTATCCTTCAGCTCCTCCTGCAGCTCCAGAAGGGCCTGCTCCCGTCTTGCGATTACCCAGATCTCCGATATGGAACGGTAGTTTTCCGCTATCTGGCAGACGAACTCCCGCCCCATGCCGGAGGATGCTCCGGTTACAATCGCGATGGATGCTCTCTTCTTTTCCATCCTTTGCACCTCCTGTATTCCTGTAACAATTCTATTTCTTCTTGTGTACGTTGCGAATCGTCTTCTTTTTCGCCCCGGCATTCTTTCGAACCTTTGTTGCCGCTCGTTCCGTGCGTCCGCCGGCTCTGCCGCCCTCGGGGTGAAGCAGACACCTAGGACCGTAGCCGATGAGATCCCGTCTTCCGCAACGTTCCAGGGCTTCCCGTACCAGCTCCCTATTCTTCGGATCCCGGTATTGGATCAGAGCCCGCTGCATAGCCTTCTCGTGGGGATTCCTCGGCACATAGACCGGCTCCATGGTACGGGGATCGAGGCCTGTGTAATACATACAGGTGGACATGGTGGAGGGCGTCGGATAGAAATCCTGCACCTGCTCCGGCATATAGCCCAGATCCCGGCAGTACTCGGCCAGCTCTACAGCCTCCTTCAGAGTCGATCCCGGATGGGAGGACATGAGATAGGGTACCAGATACTGCTTTTTCTGCAGGGTCTCGTTCATTTTCCGATAGCGGCGGCAGAATTCCTCATAGACGCTGCGTTCCGGCTTACCCATCTTCGAAAGAACTGCGTCGGACACATGTTCGGGTGCCACCTTCAGCTGGCCGCTCACATGGTACTCGCAGAGCTCCTTTAGAAAGGTCTGGTTCGGATCTGCCAGCACATAATCAAAACGTATACCCGAACGGATGAACACCTTTTTCACGCCCGGAATGGCCCGGAGCTTTCGAAGCAGGCTGATGTAATCGCTGTGGTCGGCCTTCAGGTTCGGACAGGGCTTCGGGAAGAGGCACTGTCTCTCCGGACAGGCTCCGGCCTTCAGCTGCTTGTCGCAGGCAGGCCGCCGAAAATCCGCAGTGGGGCCGCCCACATCGTGGATATAGCCCTTGAAATCCTTATCCTTTGTCATGGCCTTGGCCTCCCGGAGCAGGGATTCATGGCTCCGAGCCTGGATAATCCGCCCCTGATGGAAGGTCAGCGCACAAAAAGAACAGGCTCCGAAGCAGCCCCGGCAGCTGGCCAGGCTGAATTTGATCTCCGAAAAGGCCGGTACGTCACCCTGGGCCAGGCAGGAAGGATGCACCGCGCGTTCAAAGGGCAGATCGTAGACTTCATCCATTTCCTCCTGGGAAAGGGGCTTCGCCGGCGGATTCTGTACGATAAACAGATGTTCGGAATACTGCTCCGCCATCCGTTTGCCGCGGATGGGGTCAGCATTCTTCTGCTGAATTCCGAAGCTCTTGGCATAGAGGGTCTTATCGGCCTTCATACTCTCATAATCCGGCAGGAAAATCGCATCGTAGATATCTTCCTTATGACTGGTCTTAAAGACGGTTCCATTTACAAAGGTGAGATCCCTTATGGAAATCCCGGCATTCAGCGCGTCCGCGATCTCCACGATAGAGCGCTCACCCATGCCATAAGAGATGAGATCCGCTCCGCTGTCCAGCAGGAGCGACCTCTTGAAGCCGTCCGCCCAGTAGTCATAGTGAGCCAAGCGCCGAAGGCTCGCCTCGATGCCGCCCAGGATAATCGGCACATGCTTATAGACATGGCGGATCAGGTTACTGTAGACCATGTCGGCCCGGTCCGGGCGCTTTCCCATGACACCGCCCGGTGTGAAGGCATCACTCTTCCGGCGCTTCTTCGAGACAGAATAGTGGTTCACCATGGAATCCATATTGCCGGAGGAGACAAGAAAGGCCAGACGCGGCTCTCCGTAGACCTGAATGCTCTTTGGATCCTTCCAGTCCGGCTGCGACAGCATCGCCACAGTGTAGCCATGGCTCTCCAGCACCCGTCCGATGATGGCCGGACCGAAGGAGGGATGATCCACGTAGGCGTCGCCGATGGCGTAGATGAAATCCGGCTGTGTGATGCCCCGTTCCTCTAATTCCTTTTTCGTTGCGGGCAAAAATCCCTGCTGTCTCATGTCTTACTCCTGTTCCCGTGCCAGCGTCTCATAGCTTCCGTCCAGCACCTGATAAAAATCTTGTATATAATAATCGGCAAGTCTGCGGTTTTCCTCCTGCCGTTCCTTTGCATACGCGTCATAGATCGAACATACCTTCGCCCCGGCAGCTTTTCCGGCCTGTGCTCCGGCAGGTGTATCCTCGAAGACCAGACAGTCTGCTGTCTCTACCCCCAGCTCTGCCGCCACCTTCTGATAGATATCCGGCGCCGGCTTTCCTGCTCCTGCCTCGCAGGCAGTCATCAGGCACTGAAAATACGTCCCGATCTGCAGTCCGGCTATCACTGCATCCAGAAGCTCCCGGCCGTTGCTGGTGGCGATACCGGCCCGGATGCCGTGTTCCTTCAGGTACTCCAGAAGATCCCGCGCGCCCGGCTTTAGGGGCACCTCGTGGGCGTACTTATCCTTTGACATGGCGATCCACTCGGCCTTGATGACCTCCAGACTGTCCGGCAGAGAAAAGCGCTCTTTAAAATAGACGGCCGTCTCCGAAAAGCTCTTTCCCTCGATCTCCTTTTGCAATCCCGGCGGAATCGGAAGTCCGTGTCTGCCCAGATATTCCACATCAATGGCCCGCCACATCCACATGGAGTCCACCAGTGTCCCGTCCAGATCAAAAAGGACAGCCTTTATTCCTTCCAGCATCCTGTCTCCTCCTTCAGGCCTCGAAGCTCTTCTTCCGTAAGGGGGCGGCATGCGCCCCGTTCCAATGCCGCATCCAGCTTCAGGCTTCCCATGGAAAGCCGCTTCAGATAGCGAACCTCGCAGGCGATGGCTTCGAACATCCGTTTCACCTGATGGTAGCGTCCCTCCCGGATCGTCACTTCGATCTCGGACTCCGAACCGGACTTTAAAATCCGCAGATCCGCCGGCAGAGTCTTTTTTTCATCACCGATCTCCAGCCCCTCCAGAAAGGCCTGCACATGCTCCGGCTTCACCTCCCCGGCCACCCGGGCGTAATAGGTCTTATCCACATGCCGCTTCGGCGACAGCAGGTAATGAGCCAGCTTGCCATCGTTGGTCAAAAGCAGCAGCCCTTCCGTATCCCGATCCAGCCGTCCCACCGGGAAGAGATCCGAACGGGCGTTCTCCGGCAAAAGCTCCAGCACTGTGTCAAGCTTTTTATCC
>CAVKIR010000027.1:0-3430 GCA_963656395.1 Prevotella sp. CAG:279 | reverse complement strand
CTTATGCAGCATCCAGTATTCTACCTTGGAAAATGCGGCCTCCGTGCCGGATACGCAGACCCGATCGTCCTCTGCTGTCCTCGTCTCCGGCCTTGTGATTTTCTCCCCGTTCACGGTGACCACGCCGCTTCGCAGCAGCTTCTTTACTTCGCTTCGGGTGCCGTATCCTGCCTCGCAGAGATATTTGTCCAGGCGCACGCTACCACCTCCATCCGGGATAATACTTATTCTTCAGGGTGCCGTTCGAAAGCTTGCCCCAGCCCAGGGGGAAGCCATCCACGCAGACCAGGCACCAGCCCTTGGCCTTGGAAGAAACCAGATCCTCCAGATCCAGCGTCTCCCCCTTCAGGTATCGGATCACACGTTCGTCATCCGCTTTCAGGTTCGCCGTCCGTGCAAAATTCTCCCTTCGAAGCGCCATAGCCAAGGCCTGACTGGGTTCAAAGCGCTTCTGCTTCACCTCACCCAGGTAGAGGCCGGTGCGCAGAAAGCGTAGAGAACGGATGTTCTTGTCTGCCAGAGCCTCCGGCAACAGGTACAGGCGGCCGTCGTAGAGCCGGAACAGGCGGGGATCCCATGTCACCTGCAGATCCCTTTCAAAATCCAGCCATTCCTCCGGAAGCTTTTTTGGCATTCCTTTCAGATCGGCTTTTTCCTTTCGCTTCCCAAGACCCGCGCCGGAGGGATTTGCAGCATCATCCGAACAAGCGTTCTTTTGCAATAAGGCCACGAAATGCCCCTCGCCCCGGAGCCTGTGCGGGAAGAGCCTGGCTGCATCTATGCAAGAGCCGAGTCCCGGCGCAAAGCCAAGCTCCTCTCTGCTTTGCGGAAGCGGCAGCGGCAGCAGAGTAAAGTCCTCCTCCCGAATAAGCCGTTCGACGGTCTCCTCATTTTCATGTCTGGAAAAGGTACAGGTGGAATATAGGAGCAGACCGCCCGGGCGCAGCAGCTTGGCCGCCGCAGTCACCACGGTTCGCTGAATCGCGGCGTAATAAGCCGGTCCCTTTTCCATCCAGTCCTTCACCATGGAGGGCTCTTTTCGGAACATACCCTCGCCGGAGCAGGGCGCATCCACAAGAATTTTATCGAACCATCCTTCGAAATACTGCAAAAGCCGCTCCGGCGTCTCGCTGGTCACGAGGATATTGCCTGCACCGAAAAGCTCCAGATTTTTCAGCAAAGCCTTCGCCCGGGAATTGCTGATGTCGTTGGCAACCAGAACACCTGTTCCGTGAAGCTTTGCCGCCAGCTCCGTGGCCTTGCCGCCGGGAGCCGCGCAGAGATCCAACACCCGGTCGCCTTCCTCGATGGGCAGACAGGCCGCCGGTGTCATCGCGCTGGGCTCCTGGAGATAATAGAGACCTGCCGCGTAGTACGGATGCCTGGAAGCCTGCTCCTGCCCCTCCAGGTAAAAGCCGTTCTTCGTCCAGGGCACCGGACGCAAAGAAAAGGCCGAAAGAGCCTGAAACTCTTTCGGACATAGCTTTCCTGTATTGACACGAAGGCCGCGATACCCCTCGCTCTTCTCATAGCTTTTTTCCCAGGCGGTGTATGCATCGCCCAGGAGCTCTCTCATTTCCTGTAAAAAGGATTCCGGTAATCGCAGCATCTATTCCTCCCTGGGTAAAGACTGGGCCCGATAGCCCTCTGCAATCAGATCCAGCTGCCGATCGAAGCGTTCCAGCTGATCGAGATCGTTCATCGTATAGATCCGGTAGAATTCATCCTGTATCTTCAGAATCTCCCGCTTATTGGCCACCCGGTACAGATTCTGGATATTATTCAGAATATCGGCCACGATGTGGGCCTGCATCCGAAACGAAATCTGCGCATCCATAATCTCGCTTCGGACAGCGGACATCTCATTATCCAGCGTGATAATCGCATCCGCAGCGCCCAAAAGCCGTTCCCGGATATGCTCCGGGATGTTCCGCTTGTATTTGTACTGAAGGGAGTGCTCCACCGTAGCCCAGAAATTCATGGCCATGGTGCGGATCTGTACCTCCATCTGCAGCCGCTTGGGACCGTCCAGGGTATCCACGGTATAGAACAGGATGATATGGTAGCTGCGATATCCGCTGCTCTTCATCTCCCTTATATAGTCCCGCTCCTGTCGGATCTCCATGTCCTTGCGGTTCCGGATAATCTCCACGACCTTATCGATATCCTCCACGAACTGACAGATGATTCGGATGCCGGCCAGATCGTAGATCTTCTCCTCGATATCCTCCGGATCGATTTTCTTCTTCTGGCACTTGTCCAGGATACTGGAAATCGTCTTAACCCGGCCGTCCACCTGTTCGATGGGGCAATAGAGCCCGCGGTCATGATGCTCCTTGATCAGGTGGTTGAACTTCGTCATAACCTCCTTGACCGCCAGCTCATAGGGATTTAAGATCTCCCTCCACAGTTGTATCTCCATAAAAAAGGCTTCTCCTTCTAGTGCATCTCTTTGAGCACTTCCGTCACAAACTCATAGAGGCGTTTTGTGGAAGAAATACTTAAGCGCTCCTTCGGCGTATGAATATCATAGAGGTTCGGTCCGATGGATACACAGTCCAGACCTTCCATCTTGCCGCTGAACAGCCCGCATTCCAGGCCTGCATGGATGGCCATCACCTTCGGATCACGATCGTAAAGCTTCCGATATACCGACACACAGGTATCGCGAAGCTTTGACTCGTGACGATACTCCCAGCCCGGATAGGATCCCTTCTCCTCGTAGGTACCGCCCAGGAACTCCACGCAGTGCCGGAGGCGATCACTGAGCTCCTGCTTCTCGGACTCGATGGAGCTTCGGATGCTGAAGGTCACCACTGCCTCCCCCTCTGTGAGATTCAGGATGCCCAGATTCAGGGACGTCTGTACCAGTCCGGGAATATCCATACTGTCCTTGATGACACCGTTTGGCACCATATGAAGCACGTACAAAAGAATCGACGCACACTTCGGTGTCAATGTCTGCGCGACTGCCTTTCCCTCGGATACAAAGCTTACCGTAACCCCTGCATCACTGGCTGCGTACTCCGTCTTATAGATGGCATCGAGAGCCGTCAGGCGCTCTTCAAAGGCCCGGCATTCTTCCTCCGACACATACAGGACAGCCTGGGTGCTGCGGGGGATCGCATTGCTCATCAGACCGCCGGAGAGCTTTCCGATGCGGAAGTTCACCGTCTCATCCAGCCAGCAAAGGGCTCTTCCCATCAGGATATTGGAATTGCCGTGCTCTTTATGAATCTCTGCACCGGAATGTCCGCCCTGGAGGCCGTCGATCGTCACCGTATAACGTACCCCCTCTGTCTCCTGATAGACGGCCGGAATATGCAGAATGCCATCCATGCCGCCGGCACAGCTCACGGTAAAGATACCCTCCTCTTCCGAATCGATGTTGATGAGCGTGCGTCCCTTCATATGGGAAGCATCAAAGTCC
>CAVKIR010000026.1:6457-10094 GCA_963656395.1 Prevotella sp. CAG:279 | reverse complement strand
TTCATTGGTGTGGAAATGGATCTTCACCAGATCCTCGTCTCCCGCCGCGATCAGGCTGTTGCCCTCGAAATGCTCGGTGATGTAATCAGAAATCTCATCCTCATCCAGATCCTGATCTCTGCGCTCGATCAGCAGCTGCGTGTCATAGCGGTATGCGAACTGGTCGTCCTCCGCGTCGATTGAATTTACTCCCATTGGTTTGTCTCCTTTTACGTTATCTTAGCTTATCCTACTACAATCAGTTCCGCTGTCTCGATCGCCTTCTCCACCATCGCGTCAATCTGCTCCGTGAGCTTCTGTTCCGAACGCTTGATCACGTTGATGTTCGGCTTGGTCACCGGATGCTTCGCCACGAAGATGGTGCAGCAGTCCTCAAAGGGCTGAATGGAGGTCTCGTAGGTATCGATCTGCTTGGAGATCGTGACGATATCCTCCTTATCGTAGGCAATCAACGGCCGGAATACAGGCATGGTGCAGACCTCATTGGTGGCTGCCAGGCTCTGTACGGTCTGGCTGGCCACCTGGCCGATGCTCTCGCCGGTGATAAGGCCCAGGGAACCGGTCTTCTCCGCGATCCGCTCCGCGATCCGCATCATATAGCGGCGCATGATGATGGTCAGCTCATCGTGCGGACATTTCTCATAGATATACAGCTGAATCTCGGTAAAATTCACCACATAGAGGTAAATAGGTCCGGTGTAGCGTGCCACCTTGGACGCCAGATCCACCACCTTCTGCTTTGCACGCTCGCTGGTGTAGGGCGGCGCATGGAAGTATACCGCATCGATCTTGACACCGCGCTTGGCCACCATGTAGCCTGCCACCGGGCTGTCGATACCGCCGGATAAGAGCAGCATGGATTTCCCGTTCGTGCCGATGGGCATACCGCCCGGCCCCGGGATGATATCCGAATAGAGGTAAATATGCTCCCGCACCTCCACATGAATCATAAGCTCCGGCTCATGCACATCCACGCGCATCCCCGGAAAGGCGTCCAGAATCCGTCCGCCCAGCTCTGCGTTCATCTCCATGGACTCCTTCGGATAGGTCTTGCGGGCACGGCGCGCCTGCACCTTGAAGGTCTGCCGGCAATCCTCGCCGTAGCGAGCCTTTAGATAGGCCACCACATCGTCGCCCAGCTTCTCAAAGCCCTCGTCCTCCAGAATGACTACCGGGCAGATGCCCACGATACCGAAGACCCGGCGCATAGCCGCCACCGCGTCGTCGTAGTCGTACGCACCCTCGGTGTGGACATAGATACGCCCCTGCTCCTTGGTCACCCGAAAGGTTCCCTCTACACGCTTCAGGGCGTGGCGGATCTGCGCTACCAGCGCGTCCTCAAAGAGATACCGGTTCTTTCCCTTGATCCCGATTTCTCCGTATTTTATCAAAAATGCGTGAAAAAACATGTTGTTCCCCTTTCTATCTTCTCGTAAACCGGCGCAGCATCGGCAAAAGTGTCCGAAGCGTCTCCAGTGTATAGGAAAGCTCCTCTTTTGTCGTAAACTCGCTGAAGCTGAAGCGAATCGTGGAATCCAGAAGCTCCTTCTTTACGTGAATGGCCTTCAGCGTCTCGCTGACCGCAGGATGATTAGACGCACAGGCGGAACCGGAGGACACATATATCCCCTTATCCTCCAGAGCATGTAAAAGCACCTCGCTTCGCACGCCCGCGAAGCTGACGCTGACGATATGGGGTGCCCCCTCTCGTCCCTTCGGACCGTTCACGGTAGTCCCCTCTATCCTGCCGATCTCTTCGATAAAGTACTCCCGAAGCCCATACAGTCGATCCATCTTCTCGTTAAAATCCGTATAAATCTCTTTTACGGCCTCGCCAAGGCCTGCGATACCGGGTACATTTTCCGTGCCGGAACGCAGATCCCGCTGCTGACCGCCGCCAAACAGAATCGGATGAATCTTCACATGCGCGTCCACATACAGGATGCCCATGCCCTTGGGGCCGTGAATCTTGTGACTGCTGATGCTCAGCATATCGACCCCCAGCTTCTTTGGCAGAATCCGGAACTTTCCGTAAGCCTGCACCGCGTCCACATGGAACAAAATGGGCTTTTCCCGTTTTTTCAGAAGCTTCCCGATCTCCTCGATGGGCTGTACGGCGCCTATCTCATTATTCACATACATGACGGATACCAGAATGGTCTCGTCCGTCAAAGCCGCTTCCAGATCTGCGACTCTTACGACGCCCTGCTCATCCACCGGCAGGTACGTCACCTGAAAGCCCTGCTTTTCCAGCTCCTTCATGGTATTCAGGATGGCCGGATGCTCGATCCGGGTGGTAATCAGATGCTTGCCTGAGCGTCGGTTTGCATGGGCCGCGCCCAGCAGCGCCAGGTTGTCGCTCTCGGTGCCTCCCGAGGTAAAGTAGACCTCCTTTGGCTCCACCTTCAGATTATTCGCAATGATTTCCTTTGCCTCGCGGACGTATCGCTCCGCGTCCACACCCTTCTGATGTAAGGAGGACGGGTTGCCGTAGTCCTCGGTCAGAACCTGGTACATCCGCTTCGCTGCCTCCGGAAAGCAGCGGGTGGTGGCTGAATTATCCAAATAAATTTCCATTATTTTACTCCTCCAGAAGATAGCCAAGCATGGCCAGCACAGCCATCCCCGCTGTCTCCGTCCTGAGAATTCGTTTGCCCAGTGTGATAGCCTTCGCTCCTGCGGTCACGGCTTTCTCCACTTCACTCTCCTCAAAGCCGCCCTCGGGCCCGATGAAGATCCCCACAGACTGTCCGGGCTTTATGCCTTCCAGGATCTGTCTGGTCTCGGCCATATGTTCCGCCCGCTCGTAGGGAATCAGAAGCACGTCTAAGTGCTTCGCCTCTTCCAGTGCTTCCCCAAAGGTCATCACCTCGCTCACCTCCGGAATCACACCCCGGCCCGACTGCTTGGCTGCGCTCTCAGAGATGGTCGACCAGCGTTTGATGCGGGTCTGCTCCTTTTTGGCATCCAGCTTCACTACGGTGCGCTTCGTGGACACTGGCACGATGCGGCTGACGCCCAGCTCCACGCACTTCTGAACGATGAGATCCATCTTGTCGCTCTTCGGAAGCCCCTGAAACAGGGTGATTTGTGAGGGCAGCTCCGCATTGCCGCTGAGTTTCCAGAGAATCTGTGCACGTACCTCATTTTCACCTAGCTCAGTAAGCTTACAGCGGTACTCCGCACCCTGTCCGTCGGCAATCAGCACTTCCTCATCTGTCCGCATACGGAGGACATTTCGGATGTGGTTCACGTCTGCACCGGTGATTACGATTTCCTTTTCCCCGATATGGCCGGGCTCTGCAAAAAAACGATGCATGCTACTGCTCCTTACGGGCCGTTACACTGACCCACTCGCCCTGATGGGTGACCTCCAGTACAGTCAGACCGCATTTTTCCACGGTCTCCACCACCAGCTCTTCCTTATCATCGATGATGCCGGAGGTGATATAGACGCCGCCCGGCTTCAGCTGGGAGAGAATCACCGGTGTCAGCGGCACTAGCACCTCTGCCAGAATGTTCGCTACTACGATATCATAGCACCCGTAACCTACCCGATCCTGAATTTCTTTCTCAGTGATGATATTGCCAATCAGCATCTCGAAGGAAGCCGGATCGATGCCGTTCACTTCCATAT
>CAVKIR010000026.1:0-6447 GCA_963656395.1 Prevotella sp. CAG:279 | reverse complement strand
CTGGGCGCAGGGGTCGAGATCGGTTCCCACGGCGTGCTTGGCTCCCAGCTTCAGACTGATGATGGAGAGAATGCCGCTGCCGGTTCCCACGTCCAGAAGCTCCGTCTCCGGAGTCAGGAACTTGCGAAGCTGCCGGATACACAGCTGTGTCGTCTCATGCATACCGGTGCCAAAGGCGGTGCCCGGGTCGATCTGAATCAGAAGCTTCTCGCGATCCTCCGGCTTAACCTCTTCCCAGGACGGCTTGATCAGAATGTCGTCCACGTAGAACTGGTGAAAGAATTCTTTCCAGTTGTTGATCCAGTCCTTGTCCTCGGTCTCGGAGGCCTGAATCGTGGCTTCTCCGATATCCACGCCCCAACCGGCGATTTCCTTCAGACCCTCGCGTACCCGCTCCAGCATTTCCTCCTGATCCGTGTCCGGCTCCAGATAGAAGCTGATATAGGCCACGCCGTCATCCGCCGGTCCCTCCGGCAGAATATCCACGAACATTTGTTCCTTCTCATGCTGTGTCAGCGGCACCTTGTCCTCGATCTCGATGCCCTCTATTCCTGCGTCCTGCATCATGCTGCTGATGAGATCCTCTGCCTCCGTCCGGGTCTTTAATGTATATTTATTCCATTTCATAAAATGCACCTCTTATATCTTTCCATCACGACAAAACAGGCACTCGTTCTACAAGTGCCCGCACTCGGTATTAGAATAGCATAAAAATCACGCAAACACAAGACCCACCAGCATCCCGTAAGCGGGAATCGTCACCATGGATACCAATGTGGTGAACACCACCAGCCCGCTGGCGAAGCCGTAGTCGCAGTCGTGCTGGGAGGCCAGAAGCGCCGTGGTATTGGCCACCGGCATGGAGACCAGTACGGTGATAACCTCCGCCACCAGAGGCTCCAGATGGAGCAGATAGCAGACGCCCAGTACGATCAGGGGCTGGATACCCAGACGCAGCACGGTAATGACCCCCAGATCCTTACAGAATATGCGCCGCATATCGGTCTCTCCCATGATGAAACCGATGGTCAGCATGGTCATGGGCGTCAGGCACTGATTGAAGCCGTAGATCGTATTATAGAGGAAATCCGGCAGCTTTACCTGCGGGAAAAACATCCAGACTACACCGACGATGGTCGCCAGTACACAGGGGTGCGTGAGTGTCCGTTTCAGGGTTTTGGAAAAGCTGCCCGCGTCCTCCTGAAAGCATTTGAGACCTACGCTCCACATGAAGATCCGTACCGGAAGCAGGAACACGGAGGCGTACACCAGTCCCGGCGCACCGTAGAGTCCCTCGATCACGGGATTACCCAGATAGCCGCAGTTGGCGAACTGGAAGGCGTAGCGCATGATGCCGCGGCGGCTGTCATCCATATTTTTCCATAAAAATTTACTTAAGATATACCAGGTCAGCTGAATCAGAGCCGACATGACGATGACGATAACCATGGAGCCAAAGGCCGAGGTATCTGACTTGGAAAAAGCATAGAGAATATTGCAGGGGAGGATCAGGTTGACCAACAGATTGGTCAGGCTTTTTCGTCCCTCTGCTGTGACGATTCCCTTTCTTCTGATAAAAACGCCCACAAGGAGCATCACAAACATCATACCCTGCATGGTCAGCAGGCTTTCCATATCTACCATTTTTCAGTCCTCATTTATTTTCTTCTGCACTTCCAGAATCGCCGCCGGGATCTGCGCTGTCAGATCGGAGGGCAGCATGCCGTAATTGCCAAGCTTCGTCCGGGTGATATCTCCGGCCAGGCCGTGCAGATAGACGGCCAGGGCAGTCATACGCCCGGCATCTGATAAGGCCGCATCGTTCTGCGCAGCCATGAGCTGTCCCAGCAGTCCCAGAATCATACCGCCCAGCACGTCCCCGCTGCCGCCCTTGGCCATCCCGTCATTTCCGGTGGTATTCACATAGCAGCTGCCGTCCGGCAAGGCTGTCACGGTTTCGGGACCCTTCCGTACCAGAATACAGCCGTACTGCTGCGCAAAATCCAGCGCTGCCGCTTCCCGGCCGCACGTCAGATCCCCGCCCAGATACTGAAATTCCCCCTCATGGGGCGTCAGAATCGTAAGCAGGCCTTTTTCTGAACGCCTCTTAAGGATCTCTTTTTGATCCTTGATGGCATACAGCGCGTCCGCGTCCAGCACCAGCGGTGTCTCTGTTTCTTCCAATATTTTACATATCAATTTTGACAGCTCCCGAGAGCGTCCCAGTCCCGGCCCCAGGAGTCCGGCGTCACAGCCGTTCAGCCGCTCCAGAATCTGAAAAAAGGCATCCTTGGATATCTTCCCGCAACCAGCCGGCAAGGGAGAGGGCATCACTTCCAGACAGTGCCCCGCCACGATCGGATAGATTGGCTCCGGCACGCCCAGGAACACCAGTCCGCTTCCGCTGCGGGCCGCTCCGTAAGCTGCCAGCACGGGCGCTCCCGTAAAGCCCACACTGCCTCCTGTGATGCTGACCCGTCCAAAGTCGCCCTTATGGCCGTCCGGGCGCCGCATCGGCAGTATCCTGGCCGCCATTGCACCGGTAAATAGATGTTTTTGCATACCGCACCGCCTTTTTCAGCAAAAAGGACCCTCCTTCCCGGAAAGTCCTCTTCGCCATCCTATTTTTAAATCGTCGCAATATCTACCAGACGCAGGGTCTTCACATCCGTATTCTCCAGACTGGTCACCAGCGCCTTCGCTGTATCGATGGCAGTCAGGACATTGACACCTGTCTCGATGGCATTTCTGCGGATCACGAAACCGTCATGACTGTGATCCACACCCTGAGACGGTGTATCGATAATGAGATCGATCTTATGACCCAGAATCAGATCCAGAATATTCGGGGACTCCTGCTCCAGCTTTCTGGTCAGGCGGACAGAGACATCGGCCTCCATCAGGGCTCTCGCGGTACCCTTGGTGGCGTAGATGCAGTAGCCCAGAGCCTCGAAGCGCTTTGCGATCTCCACAGCCTCTTCCTTGTCCTCATCGCGGACGGTCATAATCATATTCTTATACTTGGGCAGGCGGATGCCGGCACCCAGGAAGGCCTTGTAGAGAGCCTCATTGAAGGTCTTGGCGATACCCAGACACTCGCCGGTGGACTTCATCTCCGGTCCAAGGCTGATGTCCGCGCCGCGGATCTTCTCGAAGGAGAATACCGGCATCTTCACTGCGTAGTAATCCGCCTCCGGCTGGAGACCCGGCTTGTAGCCGAGATCCTTGATCTTGTGACCCAGAATCACCTTGGTAGCCAGCGCCACGATCGGGATGCCGGTTACCTTGCTGATATAGGGAACGGTACGGCTGGAACGGGGATTTACCTCGATGACGTATACCTCGTCGCCTACCGCGATAAACTGAATGTTGATCAGGCCGATGACATGTAAGGATCTGGCCAGACGCTTCGTGTACTCCTCGATGGTCGCCTTCACCTTGTCACTGATGCTCTTGGCCGGATAGACGGAGATACTGTCTCCGGAATGGATACCGGCGCGCTCGATATGCTCCATGATACCCGGGATCAGGATGTCCTCGCCGTCGCAGACCGCATCCACCTCGATCTCCTTGCCCTGCAGGTACTTATCCACCAGAATCGGATGCTCCTGGGCAATGCGGTTGATGATGCCGATGAATTCCTCCACATCCTTATCGTTGATGGCGATCTGCATGCCCTGGCCGCCCAGCACGTAGGACGGACGAACCAGCACCGGATAGCCCAGCTCATTGGCTGCCTTCTTGGCCTCCTCAGCAGTAAATACGGTATGTCCCTTGGGTCTCGGAATCTGGCACTGCTCCAGAATCGCATCGAAGAGCTCTCGATCCTCGGCTGCGTCTACATTTTCCGCGGAGGTACCTAAGATCGGCACGCCCATCTTCATCAGAGCCTCGGTCAGCTTGATGGCGGTCTGTCCGCCGAACTGTACGACGGCTCCGTCCGGCTTCTCCAGACGCACGATGCTCTCCACATCCTCCGGCGTCAGCGGCTCGAAATACAGCTTATCCGCGATATCGAAGTCCGTACTTACGGTCTCCGGGTTATTGTTGATGATAATGGTCTCATAGCCCTCTTTTGCAAAGGCCCAGGTACAGTGTACGGAGCAGAAGTCGAACTCGATACCCTGTCCGATACGGATGGGGCCGCTGCCCAGAACCAGCACCTTCTTGCGATCTTTTGTCTCTACGACCTCATTTTCACTGCCAAATACAGAGTAGTAGTACGGGGTGCTTGCCTCGAACTCTGCCGCACAGGTATCTACCATCTTGTATACAGCGGTGATGCCGTTGGCATAGCGAAGCTCCTTTATCTCCTCCTCGGTCTTGCCGGTCAGGCGGGCAATGACGTTGTCCGGGAACTCGATGCGCTTGGCTTCCTTTAAAAGCTCCGGTGTCAGGGGCTCGCTCTTCAGCGCCTGCTCCATTTCCACCAGAATCGCAATCTTATCGATGAACCAGATATCAATCTGGGTAATGGCATGAATCTCTTCATAGGAGATGCCCTTGCGTATAGCCTCGGAAATCAGCCAGATACGGCGGTCGTCCACCACATGCAGCTGCTCCAGAATCTCCTCTCTGGAAAGTGCCGTAAAGTCATAGGACATAAGGCTGTCCACATGCTGCTCCAGAGAACGGATGGCCTTCATCAGAGCGCCCTCGAAGTTATTGCAGATGGCCATGACCTCGCCGGTAGCCTTCATCTGTGTCGTCAGGGTACGCTTAGCGCTGATGAATTTATCGAAGGGCAGACGGGGCATCTTCACCACGCAGTAATCCAGCATGGGCTCGAAGCTGGCCTTGGTCTGTCCGGTAATGGCATTCGGGATCTCGTCCAGGGTATAACCCAGGGCGATCTTCGCTGCCACCTTGGCAATGGGATAACCCGTCGCCTTGGAAGCCAGTGCGGAGGAGCGGCTTACACGGGGATTCACCTCGATCACGCAGTACTCGAAGCTTTCCGGATGCAGCGCATACTGCACATTGCAGCCGCCGGTGATGTTCAGCTCGCTGATGATATTCAGAGCAGAGGTACGCAGCATCTGGTACTCCTTGTCGCCCAGAGTCTGGGAGGGAGCTACGACGATGCTGTCGCCGGTGTGTACGCCGACCGGGTCGATATTTTCCATATTACATACGGTGATGCAGTTGCCTGCGCTGTCGCGCATCACCTCATACTCGATCTCTTTCCAGCCTGCGATGCAGCGCTCTACCAGAACCTCACCTACACGGGAAAGACGGAGTCCATTGGCCAGAATCTCCTCCAGCTCCACCTGGTTGTGGGCGATTCCGCCGCCGCTGCCGCCCAGGGTATAAGCCGGACGAAGAACGACCGGATATCCGATTTTATTTGCAAAGGCAATACCTGCCTCTAAGTCCTTTACTACCTCGGAGGCCGCCACGGGCTCACCGATTTTCTCCATGGTGCTCTTGAATTCCAGACGATCCTCCGCCTTCTTGATGGTCTCGGAGGTGGTTCCGATGAGGCGCACATTGTGCTCCTTTAAGAAGCCCCGCTCCTCCAGCTCCATGGCCAGATTCAGACCGGCCTGACCGCCCAGGGTCGGCAATACGCTGTCGGGCTGCTCCTTTAAGATCAGCTGCTCTACCACCTCGACGGTCAGCGGCTCGATGTATACCCGATCTGCGATGTCCTTGTCGGTCATAATGGTCGCCGGATTGGAATTTAAGAGGACAACCTCGATGCCCTCCTCCTTCAGGGAACGGCAAGCCTGGGTGCCTGCGTAGTCGAACTCAGCCGCCTGGCCGATGATGATGGGGCCGGAGCCGATGACAAGTACTTTTTTGATAGACGGATTCTTAGGCATGCTTCTTCACCTCCATCATGCGAATAAAACGGTCGAACAGGTAGCCGGAATCCTGGGGACCCGGGCAGGCCTCCGGATGGAACTGTACGGTAAAGATATTCTTACCGGTATACTTAAGACCCTCATTGGTCTTATCGTTGACATTTTCAAAGGCCGGAGCTGCCACATCCGGATGCAGGCTCTTCGTGTCCACCGCGTAGCCATGGTTCTGAGAGGAAATGTACACTCTTCCGGTCTCCAGATCCTTCACCGGATGGTTGCCGCCTCTGTGGCCGTATTTTAACTTGTAGGTGTCTGCACCGGTGGCCAGAGCCATGAGCTGATGTCCGAGACAGATGGCGAAAATCGGAACATCGCTCTCGTAAAGCTTTCGTACCTCGTCAATGATGGCTCCGCAGTCCTTGGGGTCGCCGGGGCCGTTGGAAAGCATGATGCCGTCCGGATTCGATGCGAGGATCTCCTCTGCACTGGTTCCGGCAGGATAGATCGTAACCTCGCAGCCTCTCTCATGCAGGGAACGGGCGATATTGCGCTTGGCGCCCAGATCCAGAAGAGCCACCTTGTAGCCGTCATTTTTTAGGACAGACTTTTCTCTGCAGGTAACCTTCTCGACCACCTTACC
>CAVKIR010000025.1:4591-10242 GCA_963656395.1 Prevotella sp. CAG:279 | reverse complement strand
CTTCCTGATACCGGAAATCAAGATTACAGCAGGTTAATGCCGCATTTCGCACATGTCTCCCGCACTTCGTCGGGCCAGATAGATACCTGAACCTCGCCGATGTGAGCTTTGCGAAGATAAAACATGCAGATACGGGACTGGCCGATACCGCCGCCCACGGTGTAGGGCAGCTTCTTCTCCAGAATGGCCTTCTGGAAGGGGAGTTTCGCCCGCTCCTCACAGCCGGAAAGCTTCAGCTGACGGGTCAGAGAATCCTCGTCCACGCGTATTCCCATGGAGGACAGCTCCAGAGCGTGACCCAGAACCGGATACCACACGATGATATCACCGTTTAAGTGCCAGTCGTCGTAGTCCGGTGCGCGTCCGTCGTGAGGTTCGCCATTTGCCAGCTTGTCGCCGATCTCCATGAGAAAGACAGCGCCCTTCTCCCGGGTGATGATATCCTCGCGCTCCTTCGGAGTCTTGTCGGGATACAGATCCGCCAGCTCCTGGGTGGTGATAAAGAAGATATCCCGGGGAAGAATCTCTTCGATATAATCATAGCGGATAGCCATGTATTTCTCAGTCTTTTTCAGAGCCTTGTAGACCTTGCGGACAGTCTCCTTGAGATACTCCACATTGCGGTCCTCTTTCAGGATGATTTTCTCCCAGTCCCACTGATCCACGTAGATGGAGTGGATATTGTCGGTGTCCTCGTCCCGCCGGATGGCACTCATGTCGGTGTAGAGCCCTTCGCCGATATGAAAGCCGTACTGCTTCAGGGCGTTGCGCTTCCATTTCGCCAGTGAATGGACGATCTCAGCAGGACGCTCGTTTTGCTCCTTGATGCCGAAGGTGACGGGCCGCTCCACACCGTTGAGGTTGTCGTTCAGACCGGATTCCGGGGTGACAAACAGAGGCGCGGAGACGCGCAGCAGGTATAGCTGCTCCGCCAGAGACTGCTGGAAGAAATCTTTGACCGTCTTGATGGCAACCTGGGTGTCGTAGAGACCCAACGCGGGCATGTAATCGGTCGGTATGTACAGGTGTTCCATGATAGATACTCCTCATTCTTTAAGTTTTATCCGAGAAAATACAAAAAATATTTCGGAAAAGAAAAGCTGACACATAAAAATTTTGACAACAAAAAAGTGTTAGAAAAAAATCTTGCAATTCGAAATCAGGTGGGCTATATTTCTCGCATAAAAATGTTTGTATTTGCTACAAACGATTATACTATAACGAAATGCAAAGAACAAGACTCGGATTTTCAGAGGCCGACAGGAATATGGCGTCACCGACTGAGAGCGCCGTTTGGATTAGAAAATCAAGGGAACACTTGGGAGCAGATCGGTCGAATCGGAATTTGTTTCACGAATTCGGACGTAGGCCGGTACGGAGCTGTCCACGTTAAGGACATAAAAGAGGAAATGTGAGCCTGACACAAGAGCGGACGCATTTCAATGCGGGTGGTACCGCGGGATTTTGATTGAACTCGAAACCCCGTCCCGGAATAGGAATATTCCGGGACGGGGTTCTTTTTATATAACAGGGAATTCCGCCCGGAAGAGAAAAACGCCGAAGAGGCAAGCATACGAAAGGCAGGTTGAGAAAATGGAATTCTTAACAGGAGTGAAGGAAAAAGGAACGGTCGATCTGGCGGCAGTGACGGCAGAGGGCATGGAAGGCAAGACCGTGAAGATCGAGGGCACGGTTCATACGATTCGTGATATGGGCGAGGTAGCCTTCGTGATCTTAAGACGGCGGGACGGACTCTTACAGTGCGTCTTCGAGGAGGGCGTGACCGCCTTCGATCTGAAGAGCTTAAAGGAGGCCTCCAGCATCGTGGCAGAGGGCACCATTCGAGGCGAGGAGCGTGCGCCCCACGGTGTGGAGCTTCGCCTGACAGGCATCACGGTATTATCCGAGCCGGCAGCACCGATGCCCCTGCCCATCGCTAAGTGGAAGCTGAATACCTCCCTGGAGGCGAAGCTGAATCGCAGATCCATCTCCCTTCGGAATGTGCGGGAGCGGGCCAGATTTCGGATTCAGGAGGGCGTGGTAAGAGCCTTCCGGGATTTTCTGTACAGCCAGGGCTTTACCGAGATTCATACTCCGAAGATCGGAGCCAAGGGAGCTGAAGGAGGATCGAACCTGTTCCGCCTGGATTATTTCCATCATCCGGCTGTACTGGCGCAGAGCCCGCAGTTCTACAAGCAGATGATGGTGGGCGTGTTCGATCGGGTCTTCGAGACCGGCCCGGTCTTCCGTGCAGAGAAGCATAATACCAAGCGCCATCTGAACGAATATACCAGTCTGGATTTTGAGATGGGCTTCATCGATGGCTTTGAGGATATCATGGCCATGGAGACCGGCTTTATCCAGTATATGCTGGCTCTTCTGGAAAAGGACTACGCGACAGAGCTTCGGATCCTCGGCATTACCCTGCCGAAGGCCGATAAGATTCCGGCCGTTCGCTTCGATGAGGCGAAGCGTCTGGCTTCTGAGAAATACGGTCACAAGATCCGCAATCCCTACGACCTGGAGCCGGAGGAGGAAGTGCTGATCGGACGCTACTTTAAAGAAGAGTACGGCTCCGATTTCGTATTTGTTACGCATTATCCGTCCAAGAAGCGTCCTTTCTATGCTATGGATGACCCGGCGGATCCGAAGTTTACCCTGAGCTTTGACCTTCTGTTCGACGGACTGGAGATTACCACCGGCGGCCAGCGTATCCATGACTATCAGATGTTACTGGACAAGATCGCGGCAAGAGGCATGACCGAGGAGGGAATGGAGCAGTATCTGGATACCTTCAAGTACGGTATGCCGCCCCACGGAGGCTTAGGTATCGGCCTGGAGCGTCTGACCATGAAGCTCATAGGAGAGGATAACGTACGCGAGACAACTTTATTCCCGAGAGATTTAAGCAGACTGGAGCCGTAGGAGGTGCGACATGGCAAATATAATTTCCGATGAAACGATGGAATATGTAGGCATTCTGGCGAAGCTGGAGCTATCCGAGGAGGAGAAAGAGGCAGCCAAGAAGGATATGGGCCGGATGCTGGATTATATCGATAAACTGAACGAACTGGATACCGCAGGCGTGGAGCCCATGTCCCACGTATTTCCCGTGAAGAACGTATTCCGGGAGGATGAGGTAGAAAATGGCGACGACCATGAGGAGATGCTGGCCAATGCGCCCAAGGTCAAGGACGGTATGTATATGGTACCGAAGACGGTAGAGTAGGAGGTGACAGAGAATGGAATTTCGTGAAATGACAGCGGCGGAGATCGGACAGAAGATCAAGGCCGGAGAAATGACCGCCGTGGATGCGGTAAAGGCAGCCCTGGAGGAGATAAAAAAGCAGGATGAGGTTCTGAACAGCTTTGTCACCGTAGATGAGGAAGGCGCCCTGAAAAGAGCGGCCGAGGTGCAGAAGCGCATCGAGAGCGGTGAACTCACCGGCCCGCTGGCAGGCGTTCCCATTGCCATCAAGGACAACATGTGTACCAAGGGATTGAAGACCACCTGTTCTTCCAAAATCCTTTATAATTTCGAGCCAACCTATTCTGCGGAGGCAGTTCTGAATCTGGAAAAATCCGGAATGGTTGTAATCGGCAAGACCAACATGGATGAGTTCGCCATGGGAAGCACCACCGAGACCTCGGCCTTCGGTGTGACTCGGAATCCCTGGAATACCGAGCACGTACCGGGCGGCTCCTCCGGCGGCTCCTGTGCAGCGGTAGCTTCCGGCGAAGCACCCTGCGCCCTGGGCTCCGATACCGGCGGATCCATCCGCCAGCCCAGCTCCTTCTGCGGCGTGACCGGCATCAAGCCTACCTACGGAACCGTATCCCGTTACGGCCTGATTGCCTACGGCTCATCCCTCGATCAGATTGGACCTGTGGCAAAGGACGTGACGGACTGTGCACTGCTGCTGGAGGCCATCGCCTCCTATGACAGGAAGGACAGCACATCCGTAAAGCGAGAGTCCTATGATTTTACTTCGGCCTTAAAGGACGACGTGAAGGGTCTGCGCATCGGTATTCCGCGGGATTACTTCGGTGAGGGCCTGGATCCGGAGGTGGCTGCTGCAGTGAAGGCGGCGGCAAAGGTTCTGGAGGAGAAGGGCGCTGTCGTAGAAGAATTTGACCTAAGCCTGGTGGATTATGCGATCCCGGCTTACTATGTCATCGCCTCCGCCGAGGCCAGCTCGAACCTGGCGCGCTTCGACGGCGTGAAATACGGCTATCGCACCGAGGAGTACGAAGGTTTACATAATATGTACAAAAAGACCCGATCCGAGGGCTTCGGCCCGGAGGTAAAGCGACGGATTATGCTGGGCTCCTTCGTGTTGAGCTCCGGTTATTATGATGCCTATTATCTGAAGGCGCTGCGCACCAAGGCTCTGATTCGTCAGGCCTTCGACCGTGCCTTTGAAAAATACGACGTGATTCTCGGGCCGGCGGCTCCGAGTACCGCACCGAAGCTGGGCGAGTCCCTGTCTGACCCGCTTCAGATGTATCTGGGCGACGTCTATACCATTTCCGCGAACCTGGCCGGACTTCCCGGAATCTGCCTGCCCTGCGGACAGGATAAAAAAGGACTGCCCATCGGCCTGCAGCTTCTGGGCGACTGCTTCAAAGAGGAGCATATCATCCGGGCAGCGTATGCCTACGAGTGCAGCAGGGGTCGGGCAGCCTTTGCGGGCAAGAGAGATTAGGAAGGAGTGGAGAAAATGAGTAAACAGTATGAGACCGTCATCGGTCTGGAGGTACACGTAGAGCTGGCCACCAGGACCAAGATTTTCTGCTCCTGCAGCACTGCCTTCGGAGGAGCGCCGAATACCCATACCTGCCCGGTATGTACCGGTATGCCCGGTTCGCTGCCGGTGCTGAATAAGAAGGTAGTCGAATACGCTATGGCCGTGGGTCTGGCTACGAACTGCAGCATCACCCGCCACAGCAAATTTGACCGGAAGAACTATTTCTATCCGGATAATCCCCAGAACTACCAGATTTCCCAGCTGTATGCGCCCATCTGCCGGGACGGCTATGTGGAAATCGAGACCGAGACCGGTTCCAAGAAAATCGGCATCCACGAGATTCACATGGAGGAGGACGCCGGAAAGCTGATTCACGATGAGTGGGAGGATTGCTCGTTAGTTGATTATAACCGAAGCGGCGTGCCCCTGATCGAGATCGTGTCCGAGCCGGATATGCGAAGCGCGGAAGAGGTCATCGCCTATCTGGATAAGCTGCGTCTGATCATCCAGTACCTGGGAGCGTCCGATTGCAAGCTCCAGGAGGGCTCCATGCGTGCGGACGTAAACCTCTCCGTCCGGGAGGTAGGTGCAAAGGAATTCGGTACCCGTACCGAGATGAAGAACCTGAACTCATTCAAGGCCATCGCCCGCGCCATCGAGGGCGAGCGGGAACGGCAGATCGAGCTTCTGGAGGAGGGCAAACAGGTCATCCAGGAGACGCGCCGTTGGGATGACAATAAAGAGAGCTCTCATGCTATGCGTTCCAAGGAGGACGCCCAGGATTACCGCTATTTCCCGGAGCCGGATCTGGTGCCCATTGACATCAGTGAGGAGTGGCTGGATGAAATTAAGGCTCGTCAGCCGGAGCTTCGGACGGAGAAGCTGAAGCGCTACAAAAAAGAG
>CAVKIR010000025.1:0-4581 GCA_963656395.1 Prevotella sp. CAG:279 | reverse complement strand
GCTATAAGGAGGAGTTTGAGATTCCTGATTACGATGCGCAGATTCTGACCGGTTCCAAGCAGATGGCGGACATGTTCGAGGCGGCTACAGCGATCTGCAAGAAGCCGAAGAAGGTATCGAACTGGCTGATGGTGGAGACCATGCGTCTCTTAAAGGAGGCCGGACAGGAGCCCGAGGATATGAAGTTCTCTCCGGAGCATCTGGCGAAGCTCATCGAGCTGGCGGACGCCGGAACGATTAACAGCAGCGTGGCAAAGGAGGTCTTTGAACAGATCTTCCATGAGGACATCGATCCGCAAGAATACGTGGAGGAGAAGGGTCTGAAGACGGTCAACGACGAGGGTGCTCTAAGAGAGACCATCGAGCGCATCGTGACAGCGAACCCGCAGTCCGTAGCCGATTACAAGGGCGGCAAGGAAAAGGCACTGGGCTTCCTGGTAGGCCAGACCATGAAGGAGATGAAGGGAAAGGCAAACCCGGGCAAGGTCAACGAGATTTTAAAAGAGTTATTGAAATAAAAAAGGTAAAAAAACCGCTTCCGTGTTCTGCACGGAAGCGGTTTTTTGTTAAATCTGCTTTTCATTACGATGCTTTAATCTAGTCTAAACTGTTCAGTCTGTATAGTAGAAAAAGGCACATGATTTACGGCTGATTATAACTTGGTTACGTTGGTAGCCTGCGGTCCCTTTGCTCCGTCGACAACGTCAAACTCTACAGCCTGACCCTCTTCGAGAGACTTGAATCCATCAGAATTGATACCGGAGAAGTGTACGAAAATGTCATTTCCCTGCTCGTCAGAGATGAAGCCGTAACCCTTCTGATTGTTGAACCACTTAACTGTACCCTTGTTCATTGTGATACCTCCAAAATAATTTAAAAAAAGGTTATTGCCGCTTCATTGCGGCTGGGTTTAGAGTATCACAAACGGATCGCAGTGTCAATCAAAAAGAGCAGGAAACATTGACTTTTTTAAGCCCTTTGCGTACACTTGATTCAGAAGAAAAAGGAGGCATCAGAGTGATGTTTGGTGAGTGT
This sequence comes from Prevotella sp. CAG:279, assembly GCA_963656395.1. Taxonomy (GTDB): domain Bacteria; phylum Bacillota; class Clostridia; order Lachnospirales; family Lachnospiraceae; genus Laedolimicola. Next base: position 3,546 of record CAVKIR010000025.1, on the reverse strand, counting down.
CATGGCCATGTGATCATGGACGGAAGGAACTATAAGGCGGCGGTGGCGCTGCACAGGGACGGACCGAATGAGACGGCTATCCGGGCGCATCTCCTGGCCTGGCAGCAGGCAGGGATCACCCTTGTGCGGGACGGCGGTGACGCTTACGGCGTATCGGAGCGGGCGCGGGCGCTGGCCGGGGAATACGGCATCGATTATCGGTCGCCCATTTTCGCTATCCATAAAAAAGGACATTACGGCGGCATCGTGGGTCTTTCCTATGACGATCGGCAGAGCTACCGGGAGCTGGTGCGGGAGGCCGGGAGGCGGGGTGCGGATTTTATCAAGATCATGATCAGCGGGATTATGGATTTCGATACCTTTGGGAAGCTGAGTGAGGATGGATTGGACAATGATGAAATTGCCTATCTGATTGGAACAGCCCACGACGCCGGCCTGCGGGTCATGGCGCATGGAAATGGGGATGCGGCTGTACGGGCTGCCATCAACGCAGGCGTGGATACCCTGGAGCACGGCAATTATATGGAAGAAGAAACTATCTGCTGTCTGGCGGAAAGTGAGACCATCTGGGTGCCCACCTTTGCACCCATCGGCAACCTCATCGGCTGCGGACGCTTTCCAGATGAGCAGGTGAAGGCGATTCTTGCGCGGCAGCAGAAGGCGGTGCGCTTCGGCTTTGAAAAAGGCGCACGGATAGGTCTTGGCAGTGATTCCGGCGCTTATCGAGTGTTCCATGGGCAGGGACTGCTGGATGAGTATGTGTTTCTGAAGGAGGCCGTGGGGCGGGAGCATGCGGAGGAGCTGGACAGACGGCTGCAGGCGTCCGAAGACTGGATTCGAGAGAACATGAAGAGGTCATAAAAAGTTCGGGTGTTTTGACACCCGAACCAGATCGATAACGATTACAATTCCTCCCTGCAGAAGTAGCAGGCATAATTTCCGGGATCTGCACCCTTCGGAATCAGGTTATCTGCACCGCAGTAGCCGCAGCGGCAGACCTTCTTCCCTTCGGGAACCGGCATCCACTCCTCGTAGCGTTCGCCGGTATTGTGCGGTGGCTGGTAGCGCTTTGCGGGCTCCGAATAGGAAGCGGACGGGGTCGCGGTCGGAACCTTTTCCTTGTCCGGATTCGGACGATTCGGAACCGCAGTCCTTGTCTTTGCAGGCTTCGGTGTCCAGCCGGGCTTCTGCTTTTTTGAAGCCGGTTTGTTCGGCACAGGCGGCTTATAAGGCGCGGCCGCGGGTTGGTTCGGCACCGAATTCTGCTTTCTCTCCCGGTTCTTCCTGGAATCCCGGAATGCCCGGATAATGACGATAAATATAATAATTTCAAAAATCATACCAAACATAATCTATCACCTTTCGTAACTGTTCAGTACCCTCACAGTTACGAATGCAAAATCCATGAGAATCGGCTTCGCCGATGGGATTTTGCACTCCCAATTCATGTTCATACGCCCTCAGCAGCTAATGCTTCGGGCTGTACTGAATAGTTACCACCTCTCTAAATATATGATACACGAAAAGATACGAAAGGAAAAGTAGAATTTATGCGAAATATCAAAATTGTCGTGCAATATGACGGTACCCGCTACAGCGGTTGGCAGAGCCAGGAACACGACGAAAATACCATCCAGGGCAAGCTGACAGCCGTGCTGACCCGCCTGCTCGGTGAGGAGGTCGAGCTGGCCGGATCCGGCCGCACAGACGCGGGCGTCCACGCTCTGAGGCAGGTGGCGAATTTCAAAACGCGTTCTTCCCTGCTGTGCTGGGAAATGATGGAAAAACTGAATCATTACCTGCCGGAGGACATCGGCGTGCTTTCCGTCGAAGAAGTGGATCTGCGCTTCCACAGCCGCCTGAACGCCGTGAAAAAGACCTACCGGTACCACATCTGGAACAGTCCGATTCACCAAGTCTTTGACCGCCGTTATACCTGGACGATCGAGCAGCCTCTGGACGTGCCCGCCATGCGCCGCGCCGCCGAAGAGCTCATCGGAACCCACGATTACCGGGCCTTCAGCTCCGTTAAACGCGGCAAAAAGTCCACGGTTCGCACCATTGAAGCCATCGAGATAGAGCAGGACGGTGCGGGACTGACCCTTTCATTTACAGGCAACGGTTTTCTCTATCACATGGTTCGGATTCTCACCGGAACCCTGGTAGAGGTAGGTTTACATAAGAAAATCCCGGAAGACATGCAGCCGATCCTTGCCTCCGAAGACCGTGAAAAGGCCGGCGTCATGGCGCCGGCCCAGGGACTTTTTCTGGTAAATGTGAGATATTAGTTTTTGCTGCTCTTACTCTGCATCTTCCTTTCGGATCGTATATTCGTCAAACATCGTCCAGGTATCCACCAGGTAGGAACGGATATGGAGCTCTTCCTGCGTGACATCGATGCGAATTCCCATAGGGGAATTGACCTGACCCTGATATACGATATGCTCCTCCTCCTTCGGGAAATGGTAGAGACAGCCGCTGGAGGTACCGCAGGTCAGATACATAGGACCGGCCGGATTCACAGCCACGGCGCAGCCCGCATAATTGTAATCCGTGAGTATCTCGCTGTCCCGGTTTGTGAAGGCGGAACGGGAGTAGACATGGTCGTGACCGGTGAGCACGAGATCGATCTGATAATCCGCTGCGATGCGGGGCAGGTATTCCCCTACATTCGAGCCGGAATTCTTCGCGCCGGAGTAAGCCGGGTAATGCTCGGCGAGAATGCGCCAGCGGACGTCCGGGTGGTCAGCGACAACCTGTTTTACATATTCTTCCTGCTCCTCCTCGCCGGAGACCGTCAGACTGTTCAGGACGATGAAAAGGACATCTCCCCGGATAAAATAGTAGTTTCCGTCCTTGTCAGATGCGCTCTGTCCCATTTCCGATCGGTTCGGTACATTGAAATGGTCATAGAAATAGGTACCGCCGGGGCGCCCGTATTCCTCGGATGTCAGAGAGTTGGCCACATCGTGATTGCCGACGACGGGGGCCAGGGCGATCCGATACAGGGGCAAATGGTTCAGAAACAGGCGATACTGGTCTTCATTTCCGAAATCAGACACCTGGTCGCCCAGATGAAAGACGAAATTAGCTTCCGGAACATAGGTAATGAGGCGATTCAGGACACTGTCCCAGCGATCCGCAGTCACCTCCGCCACCTCCATATCCGACTGCCCGATCTGGGCATCGGAGGTTACGAGAAAGGTGAGGGTATCCGACTGCTGCGGAGCCTGATAGGAATAGACCGGCGACCAGCCGCTGTCATTCCCGACCTGATACGAATAGGTCTCACCCGGCACTAGACCGGTTACGGTAGCTTTATTCAGACTGTAGCCGGAGACTACAGCGGAGGCTTCCGATTCTGCTGCGATATCTGTGGTTTCTCCCGTGACCGGATCCGTCCAGCGAACGTAGCCGGGTTCCTCACCGGGAGCCATCCAGTTCATGCGAAGCTCACTTTCATCGGAGCCGACCTCCAAAGTCAGATCCTGAATCTGCGTCGTGCTGAGAAGTGCGGCACTGGTATAATCTGGAAGAAAGTCTGCA
>CAVKIR010000024.1:0-10333 GCA_963656395.1 Prevotella sp. CAG:279 | reverse complement strand
GGTCGGATAACGCTTTACCTCTACGTCAAAGGACTGCTCTACGATGCAGCCGGTTTGATCACTCTCCTGATTATCTAACCAGCGAATGGCCAGATCCAGCGTATTCCCCTGCATTCCATAATCCAGGAAATCCCGACACGTTTTCGCCACTTCGAAGCTTGCCATTCTGGTGTTAGTATTTGTCGCTACGTCCGATACCCGTTTTCCCTGATCGGCTCCTGTCGCATAGACCCAGTCTACCCAGGGAAAAATGTTAATCGAACTCTTCGTGCCGCTTTTGTCCTTCACCGGTGTATTATCCGTCTTCTGAATGGTCGTTCTGAACATTCCGCTGAAATTATCCGCTACATAAATGACAGCCCTGTGATTCGCAGCATCATATTCTGTTCTAGCGTTATCCAGAGCCTTGGAGCCATTGAGTTCGGCTCCCGCTGTCGTTGTAATCTCCCCAAACCACTCTCCGGATGCAAGCTTTACACTGACATCCGTGGAGGCTTCACTGACTGTAAAATAGTTTTTTACCTCAGTAAATCTTCCTGCTATGCCATTCATTTTTCCCACATTAGTGGTATGATTATAAGGATTGTGGCTGTCCGTTACCACAAAGGTATAGGTTCCGTCCCGAAGCTCGATCTCGGTTCCGGTCCCCTCTGTCACATTGCCATATTCATCTGTAAAGGAAAGCTGTGCGTCCGTCACCTCCTGACCTCCCTGGGTCACATGCACCGTTACCTTCCGCTTTCCGCTTTCAAGATAGGACTCATACTCTTTTACAGCCTGCGTGAGGGTCTCTGTCCTCGCCTTCAACGTATCTTTATCCCCGGTACGCATCGACGTCAGCAGTGACTGATAGGCCGTCTGTGCCGAAGGATAGTTCTGGACACTGTTCGCGGCCTCCCGGTAGGCTGCCATCTCCCTCAGTGCCTGACTTACTGCAGCCACCAGATCATCAGCCTCTTCCTCCGGATGCTCCCGGTTTACGTCTGTTCGCTCCGACAGGAAGATGGTACCTACCTGATCGGCTGCTGTATCCAGGCCGTAGCTGCCGTCGGCAAAGGCCATGCTGTAGCTGCCGCTGACTCCGTCCACTGACTGAATGAAGCCGCTGTCCAGCCCGCCGAATTCTATGCTGCTTTTCGACAGAGCATCCTTTAGCGTATCTCCGGCCTGATAGGCCACCGTCATGGGCTCTACGACCGTCTGATTCTGCGTAAATACAGCAAGAATAAAGCTGCCGTCTTTCTCGGCGCCCTTTTTCTCCTCTTTCTCCTCTCCCAGGGTCGGAAGTCCGTTTTGATTACTTCCTTCCTCTGCAGCCGGGTCTGTTCCTTCTTTGGTCTCCTGCTCCGTATTCTGTTCGGATTGACCGGTTGTCTCCTCCGTGTTCTTCGAGGCCTCCGGCGTGGTGGTACCGGTCTCTTCCGCTGGTGCACCGGTTTCTTCCGTCGGCGTACCGGTTTCTTCCGTCGGCGTACCGGTCTCTTCTGTCGTTCCGGTGCCCACTGCTGTGCCTGCGGACGCCTGCGCCGGAATTCCCGAAAGCACGATGGCAGCGCTTAGGATACCCGCCGCAAGCCGTTTCCATTGTTTGAAAACCATGTCTTGTTTCCTCCTTCTTATGTTGTGTCTATGGGCTAATAAAGCCATAAAATATAATGATACCGAAGATGCTTCCAAAACCCGTTCTGCTCTCTGCAGCTGCGGATGGTCGCCGCCGCGTAGGTTTCCATGCGGATGCGTTCTTCCTTCGTGATCTCCTTGCGGCTGAAGCGGGCTCTTTCATTGATCGCGGCTGCTTCTTCTCTTTCTTTTTCCTGTGAGATCCCGCATCGTTTCTGCAGCATGACTGCATATCCGTAGAGATCCTCGGCTGCTTCCCGGTTTCCCTCTTCCTGCATGCGCCTCTGAAACCTACGCAGCCTTAGGCGGCGCTTTTCGACCTGCCAGATAGCCAAGGCCATCAAAAGGAGAAGTAGAAGCGGAATGAGATACAGAAGCCTCTTTACTTCGAATCGAAACATACTCTTCAGCTCCGGAAGGCTCGTATCCTCCTCCGGCTGCTTGGGCGGCGTATAGGTCAGACTGCTTTGCAGGAAGGAGCCTCCGGCCTCCTCTCCCAGGCCATCCGCCATCACGGCACCCGTCTCCTCCCATTCCTCCTCATCGGTATATCCGGGTGTCACCTCGAAGGGAATCCAGCCTACCCCATCCAGATAGAATTCTGCCCAGGCATGGGCATCTCCCTCGGTGAGCACGACTTCCTTTTCATCCTCCAAAGACTCTGCCTTTTCCTTCGAGAGATAATAGCCCTCCACATAGCGGGCCGGCACACCCAGATAGCGAAGCATCAGCGTGGCTGCCGTGGCATAGTGGGGACTGTAGCCCCGTTTGCTCTGCTCCAGCGTATAGGTGATAAAGTCATTCGTTCCGTTATAGGTACTGACTGACTCATCGTACGTCAGGTTCTGATCCAGGGTATTCCTTACCAGCTCCAGAATATCCGATAAGGAGCGTTCCTTTCCTTCTTCCTGACCAAACAGGCGCTCCATGACACCCACCGCGCTGTTGGTCAGCTGCAGATCCGCATCATAGACAAAGTTCCGATAGGACTCTTCCTTTTTCAGATAGGCTGCGACCTTTTCATCTGTCTGGTGTTCCGTCAGCCACCGGGCGGTCTGATACCACTTCGGAAGACTTCCCGAAAAGTAGGAAAGCTTCACCGTCGCTGCATTCTCTTGTGTACGATCATCCCCGATCGCATCTGCGTTCAGAAGCTCAGGATCTGCCAGGGCATAGGGAAGATAAAGATGCGCATGGCAGGCGGAAAGATTCGTAATTTCCAGAGTATTTTCTTCCTCGGCTTCATTCTCCAGCTTCTCTGCCTGAGAAAGTACCGCCTCTCCATAAAAGCCCTCCTGATGCAGCCAGTAGAACAAATCCTGATTTTCCTGATAGGTACTGCTGTCAAAGCAGTCCCAGGAGCTTCCGGTATAGACTTCTCCGATCAGGCCTCTAAGGTAGAGCTTCTCGGGCTCATCCATTTTTATCCGCAGAGCTTCCTCTTCATTTTTTTCAAAGGAACCAATATTTACCAGATTCCCTTCAGGCATGGCATCCGTCTCGCTGTCGTATCGGAGCTTATGAAGCGTGTTCTTCCACTGATGCTGCTCCTGCGCGAAGGAAAAAGAACCCTGCTGCTGTACCAGAAGAAAGATAGCCGGAAGCAAAGCAATACCTATCGGAAATAAGATACCCAGTCCCGTCAGAATCGGCTTTCCCTTTTTCTCTTCCGCCTCATACCTGCCAAGCTCCTGCAGCACAGTTCCGGCTGCGATCAGCACCAGAGCGATGTCCGGCTGCAGGAGTCCCAAGCTGTATCCCACCGTGCAGAGCACAAAGAGAAGTCTTAAGATTCCTCTCTTCCTTCCGTAGCTAAGTGCGCAGATCAAAAGAGCCAGCAGAGCGAATAAAAGAGCCGGAACCAGATACCTTCCCTGATTTCCTTCTACGGAAAAATGTAGATAGATTTTTCCTGTTTTTCCTGTAAGATAGGTCAAGATATCGTTTCCAATAATTCCCAGTCCATTTCTGCAGGCCGTCTTTTTCATCAGCACCACAAGAGACGCTCCGGCCAGGACTCCCGGCCAGATCCATTTTCCATAAGGAAGGTAGATGGATAGGGCTGTTAAAAGCGCCAGAAGGCCGCAGAGGCCGCAGAGAATCCAGCAAAAGCTTCCCAGAGACGGGAATGCCGTAACGGCTGCCTTCCCATAGCCTGCCGACAGCAAAAGGCAGGCAAGCACGGCGGTTATATCCGGTTTTTTTCTGATTTTTAAATCACAGACCTTCAGGTCCAGCTGATTTTTCTCATTCTTTTTCAATGCTGTTTCCTCTAGATTTCCAGATATTCCAGGTCCTCCCGATACTGATTCCATCGGTACCGAACCACTCCGTCCTCTTCTGCCTTGCTTTCGCCGCACAGAAGAAACTGAATCTCTTCACCGGGCGACAGGCTCTCCTGTTCCGGCAGATCACCGGCAAAGTAAAGCACCTTGCTGTACTCGTTCGCATCCCAGGCTTCCGTTTCCGCTGTCCTGGGCTCTCCACCGTATTTCAGCATATGCGGAATTGCCTGAAATAACTGTTCTTCCGTATCGATCGGCTCCAGAATTCGGCTTCTTCCCTCCGTCCATCCAAGCACGAAGGTCGTGCCCTGATTTAGAATCTCCTGCGCCACGGAGGAGACGCATTCCGCCATCGCATCCATCCGACCGGCTTCCGGATTTCCCAGGTTCTTATTCCAGTACAGCAAGAGGGATTTTTCTATGGGAAGACTGGCTTCTCTTACAATGAGCTGTCCCCTCTTGGCTGTCATCTTCCAGTGAATCCTTCTTAAGCTATCCCCGGCTGCATAATCCCGCAGGGCAAAGAGCTCTGTCGGATCCTCTCCCTTTCTCACCTGGGACCAGTGTTCCGCATCCTGCTTCTGTGTCATAGATAGCCTTAGCTCCAGGTGAAGTCCGAAGGTATCCGGCAGAATCGAAGCCTGCGCCCGTGTATCCTGTCTGACCCATGCCGGCAGAAAGCCGAACCAGTCCAAAAGCCAGACTCTGGAAAGCGTAAGATTTAAGAATCCGCAATGCTCCGACTCGATAACAAACTTCACGGAGGCGCTTCCTTTCGCCGGGCAGCGAAGCAGGAGGTACCTGGTCAGGCGTTCACCGGTAAGCCGATTTTCCCCATCGATCTGACAGCCCACCTTCCAAAGCGGAAGGAGACCTCTGTTTACCGCTGTCACCGTTCCCTGCAGGGCTTCTTTCTTCGTCGCACCGAGGGGCAGCTCCATGGAGGTCTCTACCGAACGTCGCATCCATAGGTTGCTAAGAAAGGTAATGGGGGGAAGCACAAGAAATACCGCTGCCACCGCCATGGCAAGCCTGCTGCCGCTCCAGAATACGATCACCAGAAGCAAAAGCTCCCATATCAGCCAGCGAAAGAGGCCTGCCGCTATCTGTTTTTTCATCCCAGCACTGACTCCTTTACATCCGGTTTTTTCACTTCCTGCAGAAGCTCCTCCAAAAGTCGCTCGGCCGTCTGCTCATGAAGTCTGGCCTTCGCAGTCAGCAGAAGACGATGGGCGCCTACGCAGGTGAAAATTTCTGCTACGTCATTCGGAATCACATAATCCCGACCCTGCATATAGGCGCAGGCCTTGGCACTTCGGCACAGAGCCAGGGCTCCACGGGGACTGATGCCCAGCTGAATGTAAGAATTCTCCCGGGTTTTCTCCACCAGATCCGAGATATACTCATAGATAAGATCGGAAATATAGACCTGGGTGGTCTCATCGATCAGCTGCAGAAGCTCCGGGATGTCCACAGCCGCCTCGACCTTCGTGAGGGGATTTTCATGATGCCGATCCTTCATAATTTCGATCTGACTGTCTCGATCCGGATAGCCCATAGAGAGCCGCATCAGAAAACGATCGAGCTGAGCGGAGGGAAGCAGCTGAGTTCCGGCAGAGCCGACCGGATTCTGCGTAGCCAGTACGATGAACGGGGCACTTAAGGGTCTCGTGATTCCGTCCACCGTCACCTGCTTTTCCTCCATGGCCTCCAGAAGCGCCGACTGGGTCTTGCTGGAGGTCCGGTTGATCTCATCCGCCAACAGAAGATTCGTCATGATGGCTCCCGGCTTGTATTGCAATTCCCCTGTCTTCATGTCATAGACAGAGAAGCCGATGATATCCGAGGGCATCGTATCCGATGTGAACTGCACGCGCCTGGTATGAAGCCCCAGGGCTTTTGCAAAGGAGGCCGCCAGGGTTGTCTTGCCCACCCCGGGCACATCCTCCAGAAGCACATGTCCCTCTGCCAGAATGGCCATCAGAACCTTATCGATCATGTCATCCTTTCCCACGATGACCTTTTTTACCTCTCTTTGTATCTGTACAATCTTTTCCTGCATCTTCTTCATCCTTTCGTAAAGTCCAGAACCCACCGCTGTTCGCTTCGCAGAGCCTCCACCGCTTCCAGAGCCAGAAGTGACTGATAGGTCGCCATCCAGTCCGCTTCTTCGCCTTCTTCATGGCTGTAGAGACCGCTGTCCAGTCGAAAATGCTCCAGCCCGTCCAGCACACTCTTTCCCTCTCCGGAAAGAAAGCTTTTGTCTTCCGGGTCAATGTGCAGGGCACAGAGAGCCAGCAGCACCTGGGCGCAGCTTTCTGCATTTTCTGCTCCATAGCTTACAAAGGCTCCCTTCTCTGTCATCTTCTCCTGCAGCCAGGCCAGAGCCTTCGTCACCGCCTCTTCCACTTGTTCGTCTTCCCGGTAGGGTGCCAGCGCCTGCAGAGCCATGGCCGTGATATCCACATCACTATCCAGGCTTTCATCCAGACAGAAGCCCCCATCCGACTTCTGCGCCTGCAAAAGCTCCTGCCAAAGCACGCTACGCGTGCATGCTTCTCCCTCCGGTATCGGATAGCGAGCTGCATCCAGAGTAAGAAGTGCATAGATGATTCCGTTACTTCCCTGCTCCCCCGGTGTCCCCCCGTGGAAGCGATAGGTTCCGTCAGTCACCAGATCGATGGTGCTGCCCGCATCCTCTATCCGGGTGGGATCTCCTCCCAGGGCATACATGGTAAGGGCAATTCTGTGATATTCCGTCGCCTTTACCGCATGCAGATATCCATTTTCCCGATAAGCCTTTTTTACATATTCGGTCAGACGCTCCAGATAGGCTTCATAAGCATCCTTTCTTCCCGAAAGCTTCAATACCAAGGCGGTCCAATCACCATAGGAGTCCCCAGCCCTGAAATATTCTTCCTTATCGAGCAAATAACCGGTATCACTCTGACTCTGCATAGCCTTTGCAGTCTTCCAGATTTTACCTTTTATCTGATCGTCTGCATTTTCCCATGGACTGCTGCAGGAGCAAAGACAAAGAAGCAGGCACAGTCCCGTCAGCACTGCCATCCATTTTTTCCGTCTCATGTTTGTTCGGTCTCCTCCGGCTTCTCGGTTTCACCCGGTTTTTCCGTCTTCTCCGGCTTCTCCGTTTCACTTGGCTTTTCTGTCTCCTCCGGCTTCTCGGCTTCACTCGGTTTCTCGGTCTCCTCCGGCTTCTCCGTTTCACCCGGCTTCTCTGTTTCCTCCGGCTTCTCCGTTTCACCCGGCTTTTCCGTCTCTTCCGGTTTTTCCGTTTCGCCCGGTTTCTCGGTTTCACCCGGTTTCTCGGTCTCCTCCGGTTTCTCGGTTTCACTCGGTTTTGTCGTCTCCTCCGGCTTCTCCGTTTCGCCCGGCTTTTCCGTTTCTTCCGGCTTCTGTGTCTCCTCCGGTTTTTCTGTCTCGCCGGTCTCTGTACGTGGCAGGATCTCCTTCTTTTCTTCTTCACACTTGGAGCAGACATAGAGAATGTATCCGTCCGCCTCTTTTGTGGGCTCTACCCGTTCCTTTTCCTGATAATCATGCGCATATTCTATGACCGTGCCATTGACCCATTTTCCGCAATAGCTGGAAAGCCTCGTTCCGGAATCATTGAAATTGCCTCCCACATCCTTACCGAAGGCGAGGGTAAATCGAAGGGAAATCGTCTCCCCGCCATTTAAGGTATAGGCCGACATCGATTTTCCGGGGCAATAATCACCGTCGATAAAGTACATCCAGCCCGATCCTCTGGTAAAATCAAACTCCCCCAGCTTATCTCTTCCACTGTCCGGCAAAAAGGAGATCCCGTCCCGTTCAATCAGTTTTCTGAGGCGCTCATCGATCGCAGCGCCCCGGAATGTATCCGCCCTGCTGATGCTGGACAGATAAAAATCTCTCTCCAGCGAACCGCTGTAGGTATAGGAATATCCATAATCGTCCAGCATTTTTATGACAGCATCGGCCGCCGTATCTCCGGAGGCAATCGTGACTTCTCCCTCATCTATGATGCCCAGACCCAGCGTGGTGGCATCGATCGTTACCTGCACGTCGCCGATCTCTTCTCCCACATCATTGAACCGATGCTGAATCGTATAGCGCACATAGCGGGAGTTGCCTTCATCATCCCAGGCCAGAACAGATACCACATGAGAGCTGACGCTGCCTTCCACCGGCCTGTCAAATTGCAGAACATACTCATAGATACCGCTGCCGGTATGCTGGGTAATCGCCTCACCGTCCAGCCATACCCGGATGCAGTCGTCATAGATTCTGCTTCCGTCGTATTTCCTTGCATCCACCGTAAAGGTAAATTCCTCGATCCGAATCTCATCCTTCCACTGATCCAGATTGGTCTTGATGATCGGGGGATGCTCCCCTATGACAGGCGTCTTTTCATCTGCCCGGTCAGCCTGGTAGGAAATGGTAATCCTGGTCCAGTGACGGCTTCCATTCTCATCGGTGTAATAAATCGTGAAATAATTTTGTCCGATGGACAGCTTCGCCCGGTAGTGATCTGCTCCGATGCCGGAGAGCCAGGTGCCATTACCCGTATCTCCCTTATGCTTGTAATTCACACGAATCTTCGCATCGACACTGGCATCGGAATAATAGGCATAGAATTCTAGCGTATCATCCGAAAGCTCTGAGAAGAGAATGATGTGATCATAAAGATCCGTTACGAGACCATGCTCATCCTTTCCCGGCACTTCTCCCTCTCCGGGCTGATCCAGATCCTCTTTCCCGCCATCCGAAGGAAGCTCTCCTTCCTGACTTTTCTCCGGATTCTCTTTGCTGGGCTCTCCCTCTTCTCCGCTTCCGCCGTTTCCGGCTGCATTCGAATCGTCTCCCTGACCCGCTGTCTGCTCCGATGCCTGCCCCTCTGTTTGTTCCTGTGTCTGCTCCTTGGACTGTTCCTCAGATTGCTCTTCGGACTGCTCTGCTGTCTGCTCTGTCGAGATCTCCTGGGTTTTCTCTTCTTGTTTCTCTTCTTCCTTTTTTTCATCCTCCGGCTTGTCCTCCTGCCGGTCATCCTCGTTTTCATCGTTCTCATCGGATGCTTCTGTATCCTCCGAAGTGTCCTGCGAATTCTGAGACTCTGATCTGTCCTCTTCTTCGCTGTCCGCATCCTCGCGCTGGGCTGCATCCTCGTTACTCGAGTCTCCTGCTGCACCACTCCGTGTCGTGACGTCGGTCTTTAATTCCGAGACGGATGTCACCAGCGGATTCTCCGGTATGGCAGTCTCTTTTGGAAATGCATTCGCCATCAGTCCGAAAAGCAGCGTCAAAACGATGACCCAGGACAGCATATATTTGATTCTTTGTTTCACTGTACTTTGACCCTCCTTTCCGTTTTCCGCCGCTCCTTCAATCCGGCGGCATCATGTAGACCTTCTCTTCACCAACCAGTCCGAATTTTTTCCGGATTCTCCGAAGCTTTCTTACCCAGGGCTCCGCTGCTAGCCAGAGCACCAGAGCTGTACAGGCTCCATGGCTGATATCAAACCATGCACTGGCTGCATAAGCCGCCGTAATGGTTTTCAGGTTGAGCGGCCGGATGTAGCCGGCGATATATTGCAGATTCATGATCCAGCCGTAGAGCACGCCGCAGAAGAATCCGAAGATACAAAGCCGAAGCGGCTTTCTTCTCCTGCCTCCAGCATCCGTCACTGCCTGCTCCACGCTTCCAAATATTCCCATTTTATAACAGATTCCGGTCATAAAACCGATACTGCCAAAGCTGAACATCTGCCAGGGCGTCCAGGGGCCCTGCCCAAACAGGAAATTACTCAGGAAGGCCGCAAGGGCTCCGGTCAGGAAGCCTGACTCCGGTCCAAAAGCAATCGCAGTTATCATCACAAGGGCTGTCACAGGCTTAAAATTCGGCAAAGGTATGATGGAAAAGGCTGTCCGCCCTGCCACGCACAGGGCTGCCATCAAGGCGATGGGAGTTAGATCCCGAGCCTGCGCCCTTCTCTTATCAAAGGCCAGATAAAAGGGCACCGTAGATACCAAAAGAAAAACAAGGGCCAGTAAAAGATCCGAGTTTTGGATCAGCGTATCTGTAAAGCTCCACTCTGCGCGGAGATGAAGACCGGGTCTGTGATTCAGAAACCAAGTATAAGCGGTCAGGAGACAGGCCAGAAGCAGAAAAACAAGCAATGCTGCCCGGAGTCTCCTCCGACTGCATGTAATATTTTTTCGTCTCATGATTTTCTCTCCTGCCTGCCGCTTTCGCAGGCCTTGATCACTTCCTCACAGGTGATGACCTGCTGTATCTGTTCTCCGGCGATCCGGGAGGCTGCGGTCGTATAGAAGCGATTTCCGCTGAAAAAGCTATGGGGCTCGTCCTCGGAAATCACCTGTCCGTCAAAAAGTAGGCCGCAGCGATCGCTGTAAGACGCTGCAAA
>CAVKIR010000023.1:0-10362 GCA_963656395.1 Prevotella sp. CAG:279 | reverse complement strand
GCTTCGCCGATGGGATTTTGCACTCCCAATTCATGTTCATACGCCCTCAGCAGCAAGTGCTTCGGGCTATACTTAACAGTTATACTTTTGCTTCAAATTGTGTCGCGTATGCCAGAATCCGGTCTTCTGTCGCCTCTTCGGGACTCAGCTCTCCGGTAATCCGCCCGTCGCACATTACGATAATTCGGTCACTGATGCCCATAACCTCCGGAAGCTCCGAGGATACAAACAGTACACCGACGCCCTTTTTCTTCAGGTCATTCATCAGATTGTAGATTTCCACCTTTGCTCCCACATCTACGCCTCTGGTCGGTTCGTCGAAGATCACCACCCGGGAATTGCGTGCCAGCCATTTCCCGACTACGACCTTCTGCTGATTTCCTCCGGAGAGGCTCTCTGCGTTGAGCTCCGGCGATGCCAGTTTGATATTCAGGTCCTCCACGGCCTTCTCCACCAGCTCTTTTTCCTTCTTTGCATTGACCTTTCCGATCTTATCGCAGAGCAAATCCAGATTCGGCAAGGCCAGGTTATCTCTCACGCTCAGCTTGGTGCAAAGGCCGTCTTTTTTTCGATCCTCCGGAGCCAGGACGATGCCCGCCCGGATCGCATCCAGCGGCTTATTGATCTTTACCAGCTTTCCGTCCAGGAGGATCTCACCGGAATCCTTCGGATCGATACCGAAGATAGCTCTCGTCGTCTCGGTACGACCTGCTCCCATCAGTCCGGCGATACCGACTATCTCGCCCTCGAAGAGCTCCAGGTTGATATTCCGTACCATGTGTCTCGCATTCAGATTCTTTACTTCGAAAATCTTCTTTCCCTTCGGACATTTTACCCGTGGGAACTTCTCGGTGATTTCCCGCCCTACCATGAAGGAAATCAGCTGATCCATGGTGTAATCCTTGAACGCGCCGTTCATGATGAATGCGCCGTCACGTAGGACGGTGACACGGTCTGCCACATGACCCAGCTCCTCCAGGCGATGGGAGATGTAGACGATACCGCAGCCTTCGCTTCGAAGCTGCCGGATAATACGGAACAGCTCGTCGATCTCCTTCGCTGTCAGTGCCGATGTGGGCTCATCCATGACCAGCACCTTTGCATGAATGGAAAGGGCTTTCGCAATCTCTACCATCTGCTGCTTGGATACAGACAGGTTGCCGACGATCTCATTCGGATCCAGGTCTATCTTCAGGGAATCCAGAACAGCCTTGGTCTTCTCCACCATATCCTTATTGTTCAGAGTCATGCCCTTCTTTTCCTCGCGTCCCAGGAAGATATTCTCTGCGACAGTCAGATGGCGGCACATGTTCAGCTCCTGATGGATAATGGCGACTCCAAGTTCATGCGCCTTCTTGGTATCCAGATCTCCCACCTCTTTACCAAAGATCTTCATGGTTCCGGAATCCCGGGTATAGACACCGCTCATGATTTTCATAAGCGTGGACTTTCCCGCTCCGTTCTCACCCAGCAAAGCCATCACCTCGCCGGATTTCAGATTAAACTTCACATCCTTCAGTACTTTGACGCCGGCAAAGGACTTATTGATATGCTCCATCTCAACGATATACTCTTCCATATTGCATGTTCCTTTATCTGAAAAAATTTATCTCTCCTTGCTGCAGATTCAGTATAGCATTCTGTTCCGCTCATTTTTAGGTGGTATTCTTTTGATCCGGGGGTGCTTTTTTACGATCTTTTTTCCAAAAAAATCCTGCATCGGTGCGGTACAAGGCTGTACTGCTTCGATGCAGGATTTTTACATAATTTTCCATTTTGATTTTAATCCGGGAAGATATCCCTCTGGGTCATTCTTGCTTCATCGAAATGCTCTCTTGTATATTCCCCGATGACCCGGCCATGTTCCACCCGAATCAGCTTATTCGCGATATAGAAGGTATCATAGAGCTCTGTATTCAGAATGAGAATCGCGATACCGCGGCTTCGAAGCTCTGCCATCAGCTCCAGCACATGGCCTCTCAAGTGCATGTCCATATTGGACAGGGGCTGCACGCAGATGACCAGATCCGGCCTGGCGATCAGATAGCGATAATATACCAGGGTCAGCAGCTCCTTCTGGGACAGGCCGTAGAGATGAGACGCATCGATGGCCGGACCGATTTTTTCACGAAATTCGTAATAGACGCTCCGCCGCAGCCTGGTTCGAAGCCAGAAGAAGGGAATCTTCTCTGCCAGCGGAGCACATAGATTCTCCAGGTAACTTAGCTCCTGAAAGAGCGTGCTGTGAATCGGATCCCGCTTAATCAGGGCGATCCGCTTCTTTCTCTCCTTCTTTCCCATCTGAGGCAGGATGCTTCCGAAGGACGGTTCCTTTCTGCCGGTCAGCAAATCGGAAAGTTCATCCAGGATCGTATTGCTTTCGTCCAGAAGGAGTACTGTCTCTCCTTCCGATACTGAAAAGCTCAGATCCCGAACCGGCCCGCTGCAGACCCCATCCAGGCGGATCGCCGGGCACCCAGGTGTCTCATTTTCCGTATCTTTTCGCAGACGCAGCAGCTTGTCATAGGTATAGCGGGCATAGACATTGATGATCTGGTCCCGCAGTCTGTCCTGATCCAAAACCACTCTCTGAATCGTCTGTTCTTTAAATATGGCGATCCGGTCGCAGATCTGCCGCAGCACCTCATGGTGTCCGTAGACATAGAGAAAGGTATGCCCCCTTCCGGCCAGCCTTCGAATCAGTCCATGAAACTCGTTCAGCTCCTCTGCACTGAGCATGTCGGAGATGTCCCAAAGAATGATGAGGCCGGCTCCGGCTATCACCGCCTTCATCACCTCCAGCACCAGTCTGTGATAACCGCCGAGCTTCTCCACCGGTGTTCCGGCCGGAAGACGGATGCCCAATTCCTTCAGGATGCGCTCGGTCTCGATCCTTATGGTACGATCGGCTATCACATGCTGCCGAAAGCCCTCCCGCAGCACAAAGAGATTGTCTGCCAGACTCAGGCTGTCGATGAGGCGGCTCTCCCGATTTACCAATGCCACCTTATTGCGGCTGCAGTCGCTTTCCCTGTGACTGTTCACCAGCTTTTCTTCAAAAAAGACCTGTCCGTTCTCAATCGGTATATTTCGACAGATGAGTTCCATGAGCTTCGAGATTCCATAATTTTCCAGTACCAGAATCCCATAGATCTCACCCTTGAAAATCTGCATATTCAGATAATCCAGCTCCCGGGATCCGTCCACCCCGCAGCAGATATGCTCCATTCGGAGAATCTCTTCTCTCATTTCAAAGACTCCGTTCTGCTCTCGATATGCTTGCGATCCTGCTCCGATGTCCTCGGCAGTGTAATATCCACATCCGTCCCGATGCCCTTCGTCGAGTATACGGTCAGTCCGTAATTTTCGCCGAACAAAAGCTTAATCCGGTTATGAACGTTGCTCACGGCGATGCCGCCGCGGCTCTTGCCCCCGACGCTTCGCTCCGTCATCTGCCGGTTAAGCTGATTCAGCATCTCCTGCTCCATTCCGACGCCATCATCGGAAATCCGAATCAGCAATCGTTTTTTAGTCAGCATCATGGAAATCGTCACCTTTCCGTCTCCTACCTTGCGCTCGATTCCGTGGATGATGGCATTTTCCACGATGGGCTGAAAGGTCAGCTTCGGGATCAGGCAATTTCCGGTGATCTCCTTATCCTCCTCGGGACATTGGATCTCCAGCTGCAGCCGTTTCCCGAACCGGTATTGCTGGATATAGAAATAAGTCCGGATATTCTCGATTTCCTGCTCCACCGTCACCAGATTCTCCATGTTGCTGATGGTATAGCGAAAGAACCCGGCCAGGGCCTCGCACATATCGGCTACACTGTCAAGCCCCGCTATCAGAGCCTCACTTCGAATGCTTTCCAGTGTATTATACAGGAAATGGGGATTGATCTGATTCTGCAGAGCCTGGTACTGCGCCTGCCGCTTGCTCAGCTCCAGGGTCGTGGAGGCCGTCATATATTCGAGCATCTTCTGAATGGCCTGCTTCTCCTGCAGATTATAATAATAGTGCAGTCCGTCCAAATCCTCCCGGCTTCCGCGCAGGGCATAGCTGCCCAGCTTTCTGGTCGTATCCCGGTAGGGCTTCACCAGATAGGTCACGCAGTTTACAGCCAGAGCTGCTCCCAATACCGCCAGCACGAGCACCGCCCAGATAAGTACGGTTCCAAAGGACGCATAGGCAGCCACTGCAAGCAGGGCTGCCACAAGAAGGCCTGCTGCAGTCAGGGCGTATTTGCATCGATGCTCCAGTATATCCTTATCTTTCATCGCGCTTCTCCTCCTCCGGCCGTGACCTATCAGGAATACAGGTTCCGATATTCCTTCGGACTGATTCCGGTCAGCTTCTTGAAGGTCTTGGAAAATCGCTTGTAATCGTTGATTCCCACAGACCTTGCCACATTTTCAATGGTCATCTTACTTTCCCGAAGCAGGGTCTTCGCTTCCTCTATCCGCACATCCATCAGATATTCCAGGAAGTTCTTCCCGGTTTTCTTCCGGAACAATGTACTGAAATAGCTGCCGGAAAAGCCCACCTCGCTGCTTACATCCTCCAGACTGATGGGCTCTGCAAAATGCAGCTTGATATAGCGCTTTGCCTGATTGATGGGGCGTTCCTTTTCCACATTGAACCAGGCGCTGGCATCCTCTATATTCTTTCTGCAGGTATCCTGAAGAAAGAGGAACAGATTCTCATGGCTGCTGCAAAGCTCCGAGAGCCGGTTAAAACGCTCCTCCTGCTCCTCCCGATTGTCGAAATGATAGGCATTCTGGAAGACCCCGGACAATAGGAAGAGACGGTAGGCTGACCGCACCAGATGCAGCATCTGCTCACCGTTCAGTTTACAGGACAGCGCATCCCGATGAAGTCTCGTCACCACCTCCGTGATTTTCTCCGGATCCTGGAGATCCAGGCTCTGGCGCACCGCCATACTGAAGGGCTTAAATAAGCTGTCAGCCTCGAAATCAGCATCCTCCGGCACGCGGGTAAGGAAGAGGCCGTTTCGTACAAAAAACCGTTCTCCCATGGCTCGCTTCGCCTGCTTCACCAACTCCGGAAGCTCCGTTACAGACAGTCCCTCCTCACTTACAGCCATATGAAAGCGCAGTGTTTCAAAGGCGTGAAGCTCCATACTTAAAGAGCTTATCATCGTCTCCAGAGCGTTCTTGACCTCTTTTTCTTCCTCTTTTCTATAATTCAGAATCCCCGCTGTCTTTCGATTTCTCAGGAAAAGCTCACTGTCCGTACAGAACGCTGCCACATGTTTTTCAAAAAGAGCCGGAAGCTTGCTGTTCACCAGCTCCATTACATTCCCCACATAGGTTTCGCTGAGATTCTCATTCTCTTTTACATCAGCCTGAATCAGTATGGTGCGATAGCTTCCCTCTTCAAAATGATACCGATACTTCTCATTCAATGACCTCAGCTCCTGCGGAATCTGCGCATTTTCCAGATCCAGCCACAGCGTATCCCGCACGCGGGCCTGATCCTCCACCTGCTGCTTTCGCTGCTCCAGATTCTTCTCCGCCTGATCCCGATGCTCGATATAACGCTGCCGTACCTTCTGCAGCGTGGCATTCAGAGCCTCCTCATTGACCGGCTTCAGAATATAATCACTGACACCATAGCGGATGGCTGTCTGGGCATATTCGAAATGCGAATAGCCGCTTATGATAATAAATTCCATATGCGGATTCAGCATGCGTGCCCGCTTTAAAAGCTCCATGCCGTCATAACCCGGCATGCGAATATCCGTCAGCACCACATCCGGCTGCTCCTTCTCTATCAGCAAAAGGGCCTCAATTCCGTTGGAGGCAGTTCCCATCAGCTGCATATCCAAGTCGTCCCAATGTATCAATTTGCAGATCAATTGACACACTTTTTCTTCGTCGTCTGCTACTACAACACGAATCATCCCGTTCACCTCTTCCTTTATTTAAAAAGCTATTAGAAAAGACCATACGCCCTTTCCCGGGCATATGGTCCTTTATCACCTTATGCTTACATACCTTTTCTTCCGCAGCACTGCTTATACTTCTTGCCGCTGCCGCAGGGGCATGGGTCGTTCGGGTAGACCTTGGCACTCTCTCGCTTCTTGGGCGCTGCCGCCAGAGTCGTATCCTTATTGGTGCCGGTAACCTTGGCTACCTGCTCGCGCTCGGCCTTCTCCTCCACGCGTACATGAAGCAGGATCCGAACCGTCTCCTCCTGGATGCTGGCTGTCATGGCGGAGAACATCTCGTAGCCGCTGAGCTTGTACTCTACCAGCGGGTCACGCTGTGCGAAGGCCTGCAGGCCGATGCCCTGACGCAGCTGCTCCATATCGTCGATGTGATCCATCCACTTGCG
Source organism: Prevotella sp. CAG:279 (assembly GCA_963656395.1). Lineage (GTDB taxonomy): Bacteria > Bacillota > Clostridia > Lachnospirales > Lachnospiraceae > Laedolimicola. The sequence continues at coordinate 4,005 of CAVKIR010000023.1, read as the reverse complement.
GTCGATGACCTTCAGAAGGAAGACACGCTCCAATTCACGCAGCATCTCCGGATTCGGGAACTCCGCTTCCTTCAGCTCATAGAGCTTCACGGCTTCCTCCTTCAGCATATGCTTGAGCTCAGCCTTATTCTTCTTATCGGCGATACGCTCCGGCGTAATGGTCTCCAGTGGAATGGTGCGAAGCAGAGACTCGTTCAGTCCTAAAAGATCCCAGTCGGATTTATCCTGGTCATCCCCAATCAGGCTGTCTACCACATTCTCTACGGTATCGGTGAGCATCTTATAGATGGCATCGCGCATGCTCTCGCCGTTCAGCACCCGTCGGCGCTCCGCATAGATGATCTCACGCTGTTCGTTCATGACCTGGTCATACTCCAGCAGATTCTTACGAATGCCGAAGTTATTGCTCTCGATCTTCTTCTGCGCCTTCTCGATGGCATCGGAAAGCATCTTGTGCTCGATCTGCTCATTCTCCGGCACGCCCAGGGTATTGAAGATACCCATCAGACGCTCGGAACCGAACAGACGCATCAGATCGTCCTCCAGTGAAATATAGAAGCGGGATTCTCCCGGGTCTCCCTGACGTCCAGAACGTCCGCGCAGCTGGTTATCGATACGGCGGGATTCATGGCGCTCGGTGCCGATGATCTTCAGTCCTCCTGCCGCCTTCGCGTCCTCATCCAGCTTGATATCGGTACCACGACCGGCCATATTCGTCGCGATGGTGACTGCGCCGTGCTGTCCGGCCAGAGCTACGATCTCCGCTTCCCGCTCATGGAACTTAGCATTCAGAACCTCATGCTGGATGCCCTTCTTGCGGAGCAGCCCACTCAGATACTCGGAGGTCTCGATGGTAATGGTACCCACCAGAACCGGCTGACCCTTCGCATGCGCCTCCTCAATGGCCTCCACGACCGCATGAAACTTCTCTTTCTTCGTCTTGTATACGGCATCATCCAGGTCTTTACGGATGACCGGACGGTTCGTCGGGATCTCGATAACGTCCATACCGTAGATCTCGCGGAACTCCTTCTCCTCGGTGAGGGCGGTACCGGTCATACCGGCTTTTTTATTGTATTTATTAAAGAAGTTCTGGAAGGTGATATTCGCCAGGGTCTTGCTCTCCCGCTTCACCTTCACATGCTCCTTGGCCTCGATGGCCTGATGCAGACCGTCGGAATAGCGGCGGCCCGGCATGATACGTCCGGTAAACTCATCGACGATCAATACCTGATCATCCTTCACCACATAATCCTGGTCGCGAAACATCAGATAGTTGGCGCGAAGAGCCAGAATCATATTGTGCTGAATCTCCAGGTTCTCCGGATCCGCCAGGTTCTCGATGTGGAAATAATCCTCCACACGCTTCACGCCGTCGGCGGTCAGGTTGACGATCTTATCCTTCTCATTGACGATAAACTCGCCGGTCTCCTCGATCTCCTCGCCCATGATGGCATTCATCTTGCTGAACTCACCGCTGGCCTCGCCGCGCTTCATGGTCTTCGCCAGAGCGTCACAGATCTCATAGAGCTTCGTGGACTTACCGCTCTGTCCGGAGATAATCAGCGGGGTGCGAGCCTCGTCGATGAGGATCGAGTCGATCTCGTCGATGATGGCGTAATGCAGGTCTCTCTGAACCAGCTGCTCCTTGTAGATGACCATGTTGTCACGCAGATAGTCGAAACCAAGCTCGTTATTCGTTACATAGGTAATATCACAGTTGTATGCGGCGCGGCGCTCATCATTCGTACTGCTGTTCAGTACCACGCCGACCGTCAGTCCCAGTGCCTCATGAACCTTTCCCATCCACTCGGCATCACGGTGTGCCAGATAATCGTTGACAGTGACGATATGGACACCCTTACCCTCCAATGCATTCAGATAAGCCGGAAGGGTGGACACCAGGGTCTTTCCTTCACCGGTCTTCATCTCGGCGATACGCCCCTGATGGAGGATGATACCACCGATGAGCTGCACCCGGTAATGCTCCATGCCGAGCACTCGCTTCGCTGCCTCGCGAACTGCTGCGAAGGCCTCTACGAGTAAATCGTCCAGCTTCTCACCATCCGCCAGTCGCTGCCGGAATTCCTTTGTCTTTCCCTTCAGCTCCTCATCGGAAAGCTTCTGCATCTCGGGGCGCAGCGCCTCGATCTTGTCTACCAGCGGGTAAATCAGCTTTAATTCACGCTCGCTGTGGGTTCCAAACATTTTTGTAAATAAATTCATCGGTAAACTCCTGCTTTTACTGCTCCGGCTCTATGAGGCCGTAGGTATTGCCCTTTCTCTTGTAAACGACGTTGATCTGCTCGGTCTCCGCATTTACAAATACATAGAAGCTGTGGCCCAGCATCTCCATCTGCACGCATGCATCCTCAGGATACATGGGCTTCATGTCGAACTGCTTGGTACGGATGATGCGAACCTCCTCATCCTCTGCTTCTTTCTCGATAAACTCCTGACGGAAGCTTCCCGCTCCCTGCTCACGCTGTACGATCTTATTCTTGTACTTGCGAAGCTGACGCTCGATAACTTCCTCTACCAGATCAATGGATACGTACATATCATTGCTTACCTGCTCGGAACGGATGACGGTTCCCTTCACAGGAATGGTTACCTCAATCTTCTGTCTTTCTTTTTCGACACTTAAAGTAACATGTACTTCCGTGTCCGGAGTAAAATAGCGCTCTAACTTTCCGAGCTTGTCCGTGATGGCTGTACGGAGCCCCTCTGTCACATCGATATTTTTGCCGCTGATTACATAACGCATAAAATCAACTCCTTTACGGTTAATAAGACGATCCCTCGTCTATTGCAAGTATACCACAGTTCGATAAGGGATACAACCGCCAAAAAGATCCAGGGCGCTGCCGATGGTCACGTCGAGGCGTCCCTTCCCGAGGGTGCGTAAGGCTTCCACATCGGCCATGCTGCCCACGCCGCCTGCATAAGTGACGGGTATACCATTCCAGTTGCCGAGCATTTTTGCAAGCTCTGTCTCGATGCCGGAGGCCTTTCCCTCCACATCCACGGCGTGAATCAGAAATTCACTGCAGGTTCCGGCCAGCTCATCGAGAAGGGCAGGTGTCACCTGCACATCTGTAAATTTCTGCCAGCGGTCGGTGACGATATAGTACGCGCCGCCTCTTTTACGGCAGCTTAGGTCAAGAACCAGGCGCTCACGACCCACGGCGGAGCGCATTTTCTCCAGATTCTCATACTGAATCTGACCATCCCGGAAGACATAAGAGGTCACGATGACCTGACTGGCCCCGGCATCCAGGTATTCCGCCGCATTCTCCGGGCGGATGCCGCCGCCGATCTGTAAGCCCCCCGGGTAGGCCTGAAGCGCTTTCAGCGCCTGTGCCTTCGTAGCCTCATAATAGGGCGAATCTGCGCCGTTTAACAGGATGACGTGGCCGCCTGTGAGGCCATCCTCCCGATAGAGCGACGCATACCAGGCCGCATCCTGTCCGGACACAAAATTCTCCCTGGCAAAATCATTTTCATCAGTCAGGCTGCCTCCCACGATCTGCTTTACCTGTCCGTTGTGAATATCGATACATGGACGAAAATGCATGTCTGTTCCTCCTGTTTGCTGGATACTTTTCCCATCGAAAATCATTTTCACGATGCCATCAGTTTTATTACTCCGACTATTACGACTGCAATTTCAATTATCTCAAAACCCGGAACAAACAAAAGCAGAATTCCCCCTATAATTAAAATAATGGGAGGAACAAACAGCACTAACATTATTAAGGCAATTATGCCAATCACATATAGCATTTGATAATCTCCTTATTACGCATAACCCATGAACTTCGACCATTCCTGATCAAAATCGATTCCCATGGAAAACATCCTGTTTATCTTCTCAAGTTCTTGTCGTACGGAATCCCTGCTTAAATCCATCTCTGAAAGATTCTCGCTAATCGAACGACATTCCGTATGCGCCTGCTCGATGATACGTTTTATTTCAGAATCTGCATAGGCTCTCGAAACAGA
>CAVKIR010000022.1:0-10590 GCA_963656395.1 Prevotella sp. CAG:279 | reverse complement strand
CAGTATTTCATGCCGGGAGACCCCATCCTGAAGCCCATCTACGAGCTGTGCCTCAGATACAACAAACCGATTCTCTTCGAGGCGGGCATGACCTGGGTGAAGAACAGCCCTTCCAAATATTCTCATCCCCTGAACTTTGAGGAGGTGGTGATGGAATATCCGGATCTGCGGATGTGCCTGGGACACTTCGGCTGGCCCTGGACCCGCGAGACAGCGATGCTGATTCTCAAGTATCCGAACCTCTATGCGGATACTGCCCTTCTGTATTTTGATTCCCCGGTGCAGTTCTTCCGGACGACCTTCAACGATCAGCTGGGTGAGTACTGGATCGACCGGATGCTCTATGACAAGGTTATGTTCGGCTCCACCTATCCGAGAATTGAGCAGAAGCGTATGGTCAAGGCGGTAGACGCACTGACCCTGCGGCCGAAGCAGAGAGCCATGGTCATGGGTGAGAATGCTCTTAGATTTCTTGGGATGGAGGCGTAAAAGATGGTAAAGCACTATGAATTCTATGTTATGACGCAGGACGAGTACTACACGGAGTATATCGGAGATAAAGTCAAGGCCTATGTGGCGGAGGCGGGCATCCGCGACGGAATCGTGTCGGTGGTCACGGCTCACACCAACTGCGGAATCATCGTGACGGAGCCGCTGGATTGTATCTTAAGTGATCTGGACGTGCTGCTCCACCGTCTGGTGAAGGACGATGATGCATATTCTCATGCGCATTTTCTCCCCACCTACGGAAGAACCTCGGCCAACGCCTACGGTCATCTGCGTTCCATTCTGGTGGGCAACAGCACCATGCTCTCCCTGGTAGACGGAAAGCTCTGTATGGGCGAGGCTCAGGAGGTGGTATTCATGGAGTTCGACGGACCCCAGGCCAGAAAGATTTTTGTGGATATCATCGGGGAATAGTCGCATAATAATAGAAGAAAAGATCAGAGTTTAAGGAGAGAAGACGATGGGATTTGATATTGTGACAATGGGGCCTCTTATCTGCGAGGTCATGAGAAAGGAACTGGACAAACCCCTGGATCGTCCGGCGGATTTTACCGGTCCGTATCCCAGCGGTGACGCAGCGATCATGCTGAATGCGGCGGCGAGGCTGGGTGCAAAGTGTGCGATGATCGGAGTGGTCGGCAATGACGGCTTTGGACGCTGCGTAACGAATCGACTGGAGGAGAGCGGAGCGGACTGCTCCATGGTAAGAGTGGATCCCGACGCCGCTACAGGCGTGGCTTTCGTATGCTACTATGGAGACGGAAGCCGAAACTTCCTGTATCATGTGCGCCACGCAGCGCCAGGCATGCTGACGCCGGAGGATGTGGATACGGAGAAGATCCGCGACAGCAAATGGGTGCATGTCAGTGGCTTTACCATGTCGACAAACCAGAACAGCGCAGAGGCTGTATACAAGATGGTGCGCGAGGCATCCGGGGATACCAAGGTCTGCTTTGACCCGAATATCCGCCCGGAGGCTCTGAGCGTGGAACAGATCAAGGCACTGTGCGGACCGGTGGTAGAGCGCGCGGACATCATCTTCCCCAGTAAGTCGGAGGCTATGATGTTCACGGGCGCGGCTACAGACGATGAGGGTTGCCGGCAGTGGGCATCTGAGGGCAAGGTTGTCGTTCTGAAAAATGGTGACGCCGGCTGCCGCATCTACGCCGGTGAGGAAGTGATCGACGTTCCGAGCTTCCGTGTGGAAGAGGTAGACCCGACCGGAGCAGGCGATACCTTCTGCGGCGCATTTCTGACTGCCATGGTAGAGGGCAAGAGCCTGGCGGAGTGTGGCCGCTTCGCAAATGCAGCGGGCGCCATTTCTGTAGGAAAGCAGGGCCCCATGGAAGGAGCGCCCTCCCGCGCCGAGCTGGAGGCATTTCTGGAATCACATCACTGAAAGCGTGATAGAAGCTTTAAGGAGGAGAGAATTATGGGCAGCGATACCTATCAGGAAAAATTGGAGCATATTGGGGATCTGAATCAGCTGATTACCCTGCAGGAGGCGGTTCTAAAGGGCGGTTTCCAGGACGGTGTGCGGATCATGCAGGTAGAGAATGGAGGCAATCTCTCGGTCAGTGTCCTTCCGGATCGCTGTATGGATCTCTATCAGGTTCGTTATAAGGGAAAGAACCTGAACTATCTGGCGCCCTGCGGCATCGTGGCTCCGTCCTACTATGATGCACAGGGAACGAGGTGGCTTCGGAACTTCTTTGTCGGACAGCTGACCACCTGCGGCCTGCAGCATTTCGGAAATCCGCGCATTACGCCGGAGGGAGAGGAGCTGGGGCTGCACGGAAGAATCGCCAATACACCGGCGGAGAATGTGAAATACGAGCGGGGTGTAAAGGGCGAGAATCCGACCCTGACTTTGGAAGGAACCATGCGGGAGGCTCGCATCTTCGGCGAGAATCTGACATTGCACAGAAAGCTGGAGTTCGAGTACGAGAACGACAGCATCACACTGACAGATACCGTGACAAACCACAGCTTCGGTGACAGACAGTTTGTATACGCGCTGCATCTGAACTATGGTTATCCGCTTCTGGAGGAAGGCACAAAGCTGATTTTCGACAGCCTGGAGACCATTCCCCGGGAGGAGCATGCGGCAAAGTACGCAGACACCTGGAAGCAGGTGGAGAGACCGGCCTACCCCTATCCGGAGCGATGCTATTTTCATAAAATCGCAAGGGATGAGAACGGACGGTCACAGTATACCATCTTCAATGAGAAGCGCGGCATCGGCGTGAACATTCGATACGACGGAGGCGACCTGCCCTTCTTCTGTGAGTGGAAGATGCTGGGCAAGGGCGAGTATGTCATGGGCCTGGAGCCGATGAACGTATTTCTGGACGGCCCGAAGGTAGGTGAGGCAGGCTGTGCCGCACCGATTCTGGGACCCGGTGAGAGCAAGACCTATAAAGTGAAATTAAACTATATTGACAGAATCTAGCAGACAGAGGAGAAATTGCCATGAAACGTTCAAAAATCAATCAGGTCATCAAAGAGATGGAAGCCATGCTGAAGGAACACAAGGTAGAGCTTCCGCCCTTCTGCAAGTGGACCCCGGAAGACTGGAAGCATAAGAATCATGAGTATGATGAGATTCGTGATAATATGCTGGGCTGGGATATCACCGACTGCGGACTGGAAAATTATGACAAAGTTGGCTTTGCCCTGATCACTATAAGAAACGGAAATCAGAAGAATCCGAAATATAAAAAGGTATATGCAGAGAAGCTGATCTATCTGAAGGACGGACAGACCTTCCCATCCCATTTCCACTGGGTAAAGAGCGAGGATATCATCAACCGCGGCGGCGGAACCCTGCTGCTGAAGCTCTATAACGACGACGGGGAGGGCGGATATGCTGATACGGATGTATGTGTAAATGCAGACGGACGTTCCTATTATGTACCGGCCGGTACAGAGGTGGAGGTAAAGCCGGGCGAGAGCATCACCCTGTGGCCGCACCAGTACCACAGCTTCGCTGTCGTTCCGGGATCCGGAGACATCCTGATCGGCGAGGTATCCATGTGCAACGACGATACGACAGATAACCGCTTCCATGATCCGGTGGGGCGTTTCCCGAAGATCGAGGAGGATGAGGCGCCGTACCGTCTGCTCTGCAACGAATATCCGCCGGCTGCGGAATAAAAAGGAGAAAGCAGTATGCTCTATATCGGCATTGACCTGGGTACCTCAGCGGTAAAACTGCTGCTGATGGACGCTTCAGGCAAAATAGAAAAAATCGTATCCCGGGAGTATCCTCTCTCCTTCCCCCATCCGGGATGGTCGGAGCAGAATCCGGAAGACTGGTTCCGGCAGTCTATGGACGGCTTAAAGGAGCTCCTGGCGGACTGCGACAAGACCCGGATGGGCGGCATCAGCTTCGGCGGCCAGATGCACGGGCTGGTGATTCTGGATAGTGATGACCGGGTAATCCGCCCGGCCATTCTCTGGAATGACGGCAGAACCACAGAGGAGACCGATTATCTGAACCGGGTGATCGGTAAAGACAGATTGTCCTCCTACACGGCGAATATCGCATTCGCGGGCTTTACCGCGCCGAAGCTTCTCTGGGTGAAGAAGCATGAGCCGGAGAATTTCGCGAAGATTGCGAAGATCATGCTGCCGAAGGATTATCTTGCTTATCGCCTAACCGGAACCTTCTGCACCGACGTATCGGACGCCTCCGGTATGCTGCTCTTTGACGTACAGCATAAATGCTGGTCCAAAGAGATGCTGGAGATCTGTGATGTGAAGGAAGGCCAGCTGGCGCAGATTTTTGAGAGCTATGAGATAGTGGGTACTCTGAAGCCGGAACTTGCCGAAGAACTTGGACTGTCAAAAAATGTAAAAATCGCAGCGGGAGCCGGGGACAATGCGGCGGCAGCGGTGGGAACCGGAACTGTCGGCGACGGCAGCTGCAACATTTCCCTGGGTACCTCCGGAACCATCTTTATCTCCAGTGAAAAGTTCGGCGTGGATGAGAACAATGCATTGCATTCCTTCGCCCATGCAGACGGTCATTTCCACCTGATGGGCTGCATGCTGAGCGCTGCGTCCTGTAATAAATGGTGGATGGACGAGATCCTGAAGACGAAGGACTACGCAGGAGAACAGAAAGATATCGATGGGAAGAAGTTAGGCAAGAATCACGTATTTTTCCTGCCCTATCTGATGGGCGAGCGAAGCCCCCACAACGATCCGAACGCCCGCGGAACCTTTATCGGCATGACCATGGACACCACCCGCGAGGAGATGACCCAGGCTGTGCTGGAGGGCGTCATCTTCGGCCTCCGGGATTCCTTCGAGGTAGCGAAGAAGCTGGGAATTCAGATCGAACGCACCAAGATCTGCGGCGGCGGAGCCAAAAGTCCGCTGTGGCGTCAGATGGTGGCGGATATCCTGAATATTAAGGTTGATATCCCGAAGAGCGAGGAAGGTCCCTCCATGGGCGCAGCGATGCTGGCAGCAGTCGCCTGCGGCGAGTACGCAAGCGTGGAAGAGGCGGCTGCGAAGATCGTAAAAGTCGTGGATACGGTAGAACCGAATCCCGAAAATGCAGCACGCTACGAGGAGCAGTATCAGAAATTCCGAAAGATCTATCCGGCAGTGAAAGAGCTGTTTCCACTGATCGGCTGAGGCAGTCCGGACGAAAAAGGGAGAGAGACGCGAGAGCGCCTGTCTCTCTTTTTTCGTACATGCAGCCGCAGGTTGACGGAACCGGCGAATCAGGGTAAACTGAGAGACAAAGGAAAACTAAGGGAGAAGAAGTTTATCATGTTTGCTTTAAAGAAGATGACAAAAGAGATGCACGACGAGGTTTTGCCCATGGTAAAGAAGTTTTACCACAGCGATGCAGTCTGCCATCCGGTTCCGGAGGAGCGCCTGGAGCAGACCTTCGCGGATGCAGTGAGCGACGATCCCATCCTGGAGGGCTTTGTGCTGACGGAGGACGGGAAGACGGTGGGCTTTGCCTACATCACGGAATACTATGCCTGCGAGGTGGGCGGTCGCTGCCTGATGTTCGAGGAGCTGTTTTTGAAGGAGGAGGCTCGGGGCAGAGGTTACGGAACCCGTTTCTTTGATGAGATTATAAAGGCGAAGCCGGGGGTGCGCCGTTTCCGACTGGAGGTCACCCGCAGCAATGAGAAGGCTGTGCGGCTCTATGAGCGCCTGGGCTTTACGTTCCTGGCCTACGACCAGATGGTTCTCGATCGATGAATGAGGTATGATACTATGAGTGATGAGAGATTAATGGAGCTGGCGCTGGAGGCCAGAGAACGCTCCTACAGCCCCTATTCCCATTTCCGGGTGGGAGCGGCTCTGCTTTGCGCCGACGGCAGCGTCTATACCGGCTGCAATATCGAAAATGCGGCCTTTACGCCGGGCATCTGCGCCGAGCGCACGGTCGTCTATAAGGCAGTCAGCGAGGGAAAGCGTGACTTTCAGGCCATCGCCATCGCGGGCGGCCCGGAGGGCGGAGAACCGGCGCTGACCGCGCCCTGCGGCGTCTGCCGGCAGGTCATGCGGGAATTCTGCGATCCGGAGGAATTTCGGATTATCCTGGGAGCCGGAACCGGAGAAAAGCAGGTATTCTTATTGAAGGAGCTGTTTCCCCTGAGCTTCGGGCCGGATAATCTGCGCAAGAAGGAGAAAAATTCGTGAATTTCCGAAAAAATCTATCAACCGGAAGAAAAGAAATCGCCTTTTTCCTGGCCATGGCACTGTGCGGGGTGCTGAAGGAATTTCTGGTCTACAACCTGCCGATCATGGCAGTGCCGAAAGGCATCCATGACGACTGGATCATGGTGCACCTGGCGGACACGCTCCGAAGCGGCCAATGGTTAGGCGAATATAACGATCTGACCCTGACCAAGGGCATGTTTTTCCCGTTCTATCTGGCGGTGCTGAATTTCCTGCACCTGTCCTACCTAAGCGTATCGGCGCTTCTCTATACGGTCAGCTGTATGCTTTTTGTGTACGCCCTGCGGCCTCTCTCGAAGAAATACCGAGCCTCCTTTACGCTTTATCTGGTGCTCCTGTGGAATCCGGTGTCCTATTCAGTACAGGCGTTCCAGAGGGTGTACCGCAACAGCATTTCCTATATTCAGGTGCTGCTGATCTTCGGAGGCCTTTTCGCCCTGTGGCTTCGACGAAAGGAGCCGGTGAAAAAGCAGATTCTGTGGCTGGTGACCGCTGCGGTGGGCATGGTCACGTTCTTTTATACCCGGGAGGACGCCATCTGGGTGGAGCCCTTCCTCATCGTATTTGTCCTGATCTATCTGGGAAATATGTTTGTGCTGTGGCGGAAGGAGCATGCGAAGGTCTACGTGGCCAAGGCGGTGCTGCTTTTCCTGCCCTTCTTAAGTATCTGGGGCGCTGGAAAGCTGATTGCCCAGGAGAACTATACACACTACAATATTCGCCTGACCAACGAGCTGCAAAAGGGCGGCTTCGCGGAAATGTATAAGAGTATGATGGCCGTGAAGCCGGAGGAGGAGATTCCCGGCGTCACCATGACCCGGGAAAAAATCGCGCGGATGTGTGATGCATCCCCCACCCTGAAGAAGCTGGAGCCCTATATTCAGAGCAGTCGCCTCTACTGGGCCGGTTCCGAGGAAAATGAGAAGGACTGGGAAGTAAGGGATGGCTGGGTCTTCTGGATCTTCCGGACGGCTCTCGAGCAGGCCGGTTATTATACGGACGGAGAAACTGTGAATCAGGTGTGCCTGCAGATTCGGGACGAGCTGGAGACTGCCATGGACGAGGGACGTCTCACACGGCAGGCGACGATGCCCTCCACCTATATGTCCCCCTGGCGGAAGGGATATCTGGGCGACCTCTTTGCCGCGCTGGGCAAGGCCATCGGATACACCACCACCTATGACGAGATGGAGACTCTGGTCTATCTCTACAGCGAGCCTGATGAAAATGGCGGAATTCCCCTGTTCGAGCGGATGACCGGCGACAAGGCCATCTGGTATGAGTCGGATCTCATCGAGATGGCGGGCTGGTATGCGTCTTATGATGGCATGGATGGCGTGACCCTGCAGGCGGAGCTAGCGGACGGTACAGTGCTTGGCACGGCGGAGTTTACGGAGAGTGACGATATCGCGGCTTATCTGGCCGGACAGGGCATCACGGCTCCGGGAAGTGAAAAGTGCCGCTTTTCCTTAAAGCTATCTGTGGCGGACAAGCCCCAGAGCGTCTATCTGAAGGCCTATCGGGATGGGGAGCTTCTGGATTCCTACGAATTGTCGGATGCTGTGACCCGTATAGAGAGTGACAACTCCTGCCTGAATCTGGACTGGTACTGGGATGTGCCGGAGCACCATGGTTTTTTGGCGAAGATAGCCTATAAGGGCGTGATCTTAAATGGGGTTCGTCAGGTTTACCACTACACCGGGCCGATTGCGGCAGCAGTCGGAGCCCTGGCCTATCTGTTGCTTTCGCTGCGGATACTGAAGCGCCGCCTTAATAAGGTTCCGGATGCGGACAGCCGGGATCTGTCTGCGTGGCTGATACTTTCCGGCCTGCTGGCCAGCTATTTCGTGCTGCTGGGCGGCATCTCCTACTCGGAGATCTCCGGCTGGAATGCGATTCTGTACTGGTACCTGTCAGGTGCTTATCCGATCCTGATTGCGTTCGAGGCGCTGGCGGTGATTTTTCTGGTGCAGGAGCTGCGGAGCAAAAAGCATAGAAACAGCACAGATATTCGTTAAAGTTTAGACATATTATGGATTGTATTTCGGACAGATTCTAGTATAATAGGGATATAACAAAACATAACATTTTGAATCAAAAAAGCGACAGAGAAGAGGAAGATTATGAAGCTTATCATTGATAACGCAAACCTTGACGACATCCGTTCCATGTACGAGTATTTCCCCATGGACGGTGTCACCTGCAACCCGACCATTCTGGCCAAGGAGAAACGCCCGCCCTATGAGGTGCTGAAGGAGATTCGGGATTTCATCGAGGAGGGCGAGCTCCATGTACAGGTTCTAAGTGACGAGGCCGAGGGCATGGTGGATGAGGCCTATAAGATTCGCAAAGAGCTGGGCGACGACACCTTCATCAAGATTCCGACCACCAAGGAAGGCCTGAAGGCGATCCGGATTCTGGCGGCAGCAGGCATCAACGTGACGGCGACCGCCATCTACACCCAGATGCAGGCATTTCTGGCAGCGAAGTCCGGCGCCCAGTATGTGGCACCCTATATCAACCGCATCGACAACTTAGGCTCCGACGGCGTCCGTACCGCCAAGGAGATTCACGATATGTTCCGCAACTACGGCTTCAAGACCGAGGTGCTGGCGGCCAGCTTCAAGAACTCCCGTCAGGTCATCACCCTGTGTGAGTACGGCATCGGCGCGACGACTATTTCTCCGGATGTACTGGATCTTCTGATTAAAAATGATTCCGTGACAGCAGCTCTGAACACCTTCCGGAATGATTTCGAGAAGGTCTGCGGCAAGGGAAAGACCATGCTGGACTGCTAAAAAGGGCTTGCATAAGAGGAGATCCTATGATCGATTTGCATTTACATTTTGATGGTTCCCTGCTTCCGCGCACCGTACTGGAGTTGGCGCAGGAGCAGGGAATCCTGCTTCCGGCCACCGAGCCGGACGAGCTGAAGCTGTTCCTGACGGCACCGGAGGAATGCGGAAGCCTGAACGAATATCTGGAGAAATTTGACCTGCCCCTTCAGGTGCTGCAGACCCGGGAGGCCGTGCGAAAGGCCATGTACATCCTGGTCAGCTCCCTGAAAGAGCAGGGTATGCTCTATGCGGAAATACGGTTTGCACCCCAGCTGCACACGAAGAAGGGGATGACCCAGGAGCAGGTGGTGAAGGCAGCCCTTCAGGGCATGCAGGAGGCACTGGCCGGTTCCTTCTTTAAGTGCAAGCTGCTTCTCTGCTGTATGCGTGGGGCGGACAATCACGAGGAAAATCTGCTGACTGTAAGGACGGCGGCCGCCTTTCTCGGACGCGGCGTGGCAGCGGTGGATCTGGCCGGAGCAGAGGCCCTGTACCCTACGGCAGATTATGCAGACATCTTCGCTCTTGCAAGAGAGCTTCAGGTACCCTTTACGATTCATGCAGGGGAGGCCGACGGTCCGGAGAGCATCGAGGCGGCACTTAGCTTCGGAGCCAGCCGCATCGGCCACGGCGTGAGGGCGGCAGAGGATCCCGAGCTGCTGGTGCGCCTTCGGGAACTGCAGATTCCCCTGGAAATGTGTCCCAGCAGCAATGTACAGACCAAGGCCGTGGCATCACTGCAGAAGCACCCGGCGCTGGATTTCCTGCGGCAGGGGCTCAAGGTGACGATCAATACCGATAATATGACCGTCTCGGATACCACCATCGAGAAGGAATTCCGTCTGCTTGAGCGAGAGCTTGGCATGACAGCGGCAGAGAAAAAGCAGCTGCTTTTAAATGCGGCGGATGCCGCCTTCCTGACGGCCGAGGAGCGGTGGCGCCTGAAAGATGTGATAGAGAAGGTCTGTTAGGTAGGAGGAGTATTTTTATAGGCTTATCAAGACAGAAGAGAGAAACATCCCCGTCCCCTGAGAACGCTTTTTTCCTGTTTCCGTTCGTACGGCTTATCCGCGCCTGATCGCCAAACTCGGCTCTGCGAGCCTCAAACAGTGGCTCCTTCAGGCGCTGCCAGCGCAAACGGAAACGACGGAAATCAAGCGAAACCCAGTGAACGAGGATGCTTTCTCTCTTCGTCTGTATCTACGCAAAAAAACTCCCGGCAGCATTTCGCCGCCGGGATAACATATCTACAGCTTTATATTCTTGAACAGATCCCCAAGGCTGGTGGTCAATTCTTCGGCCTTCGGCAGCTCAATCTTCTCATTCGTCAGCTCTTCGTCAGCTGCATCCCGGACAGCCTTCATGCTCAGCGAGAGCTTGCCGTCCTTGACAGCGATGACCTTGACCTTCACGGTATCGCCGACCTTCAGAACCGCATCCGGGCTCTTGATGCGCTTCTCAGAAATCTGGGATACGTGAACCAGGCCGGAGAGACCGTCGCCCAGATCGATGAATGCACCGTAGGGCTTTATAC